>JBBRIK010000130.1:0-8846 GCA_038221045.1 Gemmatales bacterium | reverse complement strand
CATGCGGATTCAGTGCGCCCAGTGCCACAATCATCCGTTCGACCGCTGGACTCAGGACGACTACTATAGCTTCGCGGCCTTTTTCACGCAGATTGGCCGCAAGGGGACGGACGACCCGCGCGAGATCGTCGTCTTCAATTCCGGCGGCGGCGAGATGACGCATCCGGTCAAGAAAGTGGTGATGAAGCCGAAGTTCCTCGGCGGCGCCTCGCCTGACACGGCGGGCAAGGATCGCCGGGTACTCATGGCCAAGTGGCTCGCCTCGCCGGAGAATCCGTACTTCGCGTCGAACCTGTCAAACATCGTCTGGGCGCATTTCTTCGGCCAGGGCATCATTCATGAGCCGGACGACGTCCGCATCAGCAACCCGGCCTCGAATCCGGAATTGCTGGCCGAACTGGGCAAGAAGTTCACCGAGTACAAGTACGACTTCAAGAAACTGGTGCGCGACATCTGCACCTCGCGGACCTATCAGCTTTCGACGCAGCCGAACCCCAGCAACGAGGGCGACACGCGCAACTTTGCCCGCGCTGCGGTGCGCCGCATCAAGGCCGAGACGTTCCTCGACTGCATCAGCCAGGTGACGGATACGAAAAACAAGTTCCAGGGTCTGCCGCTGGGCGCGCGGGCCGTGCAGATCGCGGACGGAGCGACCAGCACCTACTTCCTGACGACCTTTGGCCGGGCGACGCGCGACACGGTCTGCTCGTGCGAGGTGAAGCTGGAGCCGACGCTCTCGCAGTCGCTGCATCTCTTGAACGGCGACGTGACGACGAGCCGCATCGCCGGCGGTGACCTGATCGGCAAACGGCTGACCGCGAAGAAGACGCCGAAGGAGATCATCGAGGAGTTGTATCTGCGCTGCGTCAGCCGCAAGCCGACGTCTGCGGAAATGCAGAAACTCGAAGGTCTGGTCAACGCCGAGACGGACAAGCGGAAAGCGCTGGACGACGTGTTCTGGGCGCTGCTGAACTCTCGCGAGTTCATGTTCAATCATTGATCCCGCCGCCCCCTCGTTCCCACGCTCTGCGTGGGAACGAGGAAACGCGGCGCGGTCTCCGGATCGCTCCGGGAGACGAGGTGTTTGGATGTCGTTTCAGCAGTTCACATTTCCCCAGGTGCAACAGGATCTGGGGTTGAGCTTGCACGACGCCGACCTCTTCGCGGCCGCGCCGCCCTTCGCAGTCCGCGAAGAGTTTGCCGCGTTCCTCCGGGATGGCGTTGCGTTGGCCGTGGCCAACAGCACCGAGAAGGCCAAGTCCGAGTTCATCATCGCTCCTGTGCTGCTCGAACTGCGGCGAGCCTTGGGCCAGCGGTTCTTTCTCTTCTCAGGGGTTGAGTGGGAAGCCGATGCCAGCCGGGGACTGAACGGTTACTGCGACTTTATTCTGACCAGGGGCGAAAGCCAATACGTCTTGACTGCACCTTTTGTAGCCATTGTGGAAGCCAAGAATGACCTGATCCGCACGGGCCTGGGCCAGTGCATCGCCGCGATGGTCGGGGCGCAGGTTTGCAACCAGCAGGCCGGACGGGTTAACGGACGGGTTTATGGCGTGGTCAGTACGGGGAGCGCGTGGAAATTCTTGCATCTTGAAGAATCCGCCCTGACGATCGATGTGCCGGAATATTACATCGATAACTTGCCGAAATTGATGGGAATCTTGCGGCAGATCGTGGAGTCCGCCTGACCTCAAGAGGTCCGGACCTAACGGCGTGGGTTAAGGCAGAAGACACCAAGCGAGCTGGAGACCTGATCGATGAAGACTGTTCGGAACCCTGTCGTTCGGAACGCATTCTTCTGGGTTTTTCTCTGCGTTCTCTGCAATCACTGCGGAGAATCCGCTGGTGCCGCCGATCCAAAAAAGAAGATCACCTACGAAGAACACGTCCTGCCGATCTTCAAGGACAAGTGCCTGAGTTGTCACAGCCAGGACAAGAAGCGCGGCGGCCTGCAACTGCACACCTACATCAACATGATGCAGGGTGGCTCATCGGGTCCGGCCGTGATGCCTGGCGATCCAGAGAAGAGCCTGCTCCATCGGCTGATGGCTCACAAGCAGGAGCCGGAGATGCCGCCCAAGTCGCCAAAGCTGCCGGACGAGACGCTGTCGCTCGTCGAGCGCTGGATTCAGGGCGGCGCTCCCGAGAACGCCGGCAGCAAGCCCATCGTCGTCAACAAGCCGAAGACCGATATCGGCCTGACGTCGATCGTGCGTGGCCGGCCCCAGGGACCGCCGCCGATGCCGTCGGCCAGCCTGCGCATGGAGCCGATTGTCCGCACGAAACTCGACACGGCCATCACGGCCCTGGCGAGCAATCCGTGGTCGCCGCTGGTCGCCATCGCCGGACAGAAGCAGATCGTCCTCTACAACGGCGACACCAGCGAAATGCTCGGAGTGCTGCCCTTCTCCGAGGGGACGGCCCAGGTCCTGAAGTTCAGCCGGAACGGCTCGCTGCTGCTGGCTGCCGGCGGCCGCTCCGGTAAGTCGGGCCGGGTCGTGGTCTGGAGCGTCAAGACGGGTGAGCGCATCATCGAGGTCGGCGAGGAGTACGATAGCGTCCTCGCGGCAGACATCAGTCCGGATCAGTCCCAGATCGCGCTGGGCGGGCCGGGCAAGTTGATTCGCATCTACTCGACGAAGGACGGCAAGCAGACGCACGAGGTCAAGAAGCACACCGACTGGATCACGACGATGGAGTTCAGCCCGGACGGCGTGCTGCTGGCGACGGGCGACCGTCAGGGCGGCCTGTTCGTCTGGGAGGCGCACACGGCCCGCGAGTATTTCGCCCTGCGCGGCCACACGGCCGGCATCAGCGAAGTGAGCTGGCGGATGGACTCGAACGTCCTGGCGTCGGCGAGCGAGGACACGACGATCCGGCAGTGGGAGATGGAGAACGGCGGCCAGATTCGCAGTTGGGGCGGTCACGGCGGCGGCACGCTGTCGGTGCGTTACAGTCAAGATGGCCGGCTGGTCTCGACAGGCCGCGATCAGGTGACGCGATTGTGGGACGGCAACGGCGCTCAGCAGCGCGTCTTCGAGGCGCTTCCCGATCTCGGTCTGAAGGCGACCATCACGCACGACAACGCTCGCGTCATCGCTGGCGACTGGACCGGACAGGTGCGCGTCTGGCTGTCGGCGGACGCCAAGTTCGTCGGCGCGCTGACGGCAAACCCGCCGACGATCGCCGAACAACTCGAAGCGGCGGTGAAGGAGTTGATCGCGACGGCGGCGAAGCGCGACGCCCTGGCTGCTCCGGCGAAGGCGGCGAAGGAAGCGCTCGACAAGGCGAACGCCGACCTGGCCGCGACCCAGAAGACGGGTGCCGAGGGAGCGGCCACGGTGAAGGCGGCGAACGATGCCGTCGTCGTGGCGAAGGCCGCGGTCGATAAGGCGAACGCGGACGCCGCAGCCATGCAGGGCGAGATCAAGGCGAAGGACCTGCTGGCGAAGGTGCTGGCCGAAGCCGTGACGAAGGTGCAGGCCGAGGCGACGAAGGCCCCGAACGATAAGGCGCTGCAGACAGTCCTCGCGAAGGCGAAGGAACTATCCACTCAGGCGAACACCGATCTGGCAGCCACTCAGAAGACGGCGACGGACCTGGCGGCGAAGGTGAAGCCGATGATGGACGCTCACGTCGCGGCGACGAAGAAGGCGGCCGATGTGCAGGCCCAGGTGACAATGGCTCCGAAGTTGATCGAGGCGAAGACCGCGGCGCTGAAGGCGGTCCAGGCGAAGGCGACGGTAGATCAGACGGCGCTCGATCAGGCAAACGCGGCCGTGAAGGCAGCGAGCGAGAAGGTCGATCGGCTCAAGGTGGCGCTGACGAAGAATCAGACGGCTCGTCGATACTCCGTGCCTGGGCTTCTCAAGAATACCCGCGAGGACTTCTGCTCGTTGGTACGTTGCGTTTCATTCGATCCGCAAGACCTGGCACGTCTCGAGGTAGGTGCCCTCTAGATCGATGGTTACTCCGAAGTCAGCAGTGAGCCAAAGAGGGAGTTTGGGAAGAGGGTGTCCAACCGCGAGTGCGGCCGGCCAGGTATCCAGCCGCCATTGACCGTTGTCTTGACGAGCTCGGTAGGTCACGGCGTATAGGTTGGGCCAATCCCCCTCGAGGGCGTCCTGAGCCAACTCCTCAAGAAGCTGTTCGTGCAGGTTGGCGTGACGTTCTGTAACGATATCGACGATCAACAGACCGACTTGCTGCTGGAGATAGGCAGTGCATTTTGCAGTGAAGGCACGCCGATGCTCGGCCCGGTCCTTGTTGGCTGGGCTGACCAATTCGATTGCTCCCACCAGTCGATGGCTGCGTCCTTCGTCCAGTACACGCACCTCAAAGGTGTCTGGATCCGGAAAGTCCACCGGCAAGGTGTGTACCGGCTGCGGCGGCGACCAGACGGATGCGGCCGTTCCGGCACCGTCACCGCCGGGTCTCAGCACGGGGTCTTGAGGAGTCCCCTTGTCGAAGGTGGCCACATCGGCCTCGATGCGAGTTCCGAGATGTACCTGCGGCACGGCACGGAACCGAGGAGGCAACAAGACGCCATTCAGGTGCCGAACGAGAGTGTTCGCCCAGGCGCTATGAAAGCCTTCCCAGGGGTTTTCGTCTCCCCAAGGGGAATGGAAGTGATCGAACAAGGGCATGGCAGCCTCCTGTCACTATTATGTCGGCACCGGCACTCACAGTCCAGGGAGGTCCAATCAAGGCTGCGAGGTTCTTCTCCTCGCAGGCGATTTCTGATGGACGGCGTGATGTTAACTTGACCGCCGCCTATTGATTTCCCTTTCAAGGATTCGTGCCTCGATCTGTCGAACCCGTCGCGTTACCAGATTCGATTTGCGAACCGCCTTGAAATCAGGCACGATGAGCGAAGTTGCACCGCTCCTGAGGAACCCCCATGACGACCGCTACTCTACCCGAAGTCATCGCCGATGCGCAAACCACTGAGGAACGGTTCCTCCGTCATATCTTTGTCCGCGATCAGATGGCCGAGTGGTCCAAACATCCTCTCGTCATGGCCCGCGCCGACGGGGTCCTCTACTGGGACGTTCACGGCAAGCGCTATCTCGACGCCCTCTCCGGCATCTATGTCGTCTCGGTCGGCCACAACAATCGACGAGTCATCGAGGCAATTCGCGCGCAACTCGACGTCCTGCACTTCTCGCCGCCGATGCACGGCACCAATCCGCTTGCCGTGCAACTCGCCAACATGCTCGCGGAGTTGGCCCCCGGCGATCTGGGCTGCGTCAAGTTTCAGTGCGGCGGCAGCGAGGTGACCGAGGCCGCGATCAAGCTCGCGCGCCAGTATCATCGCCTCACCGGCAATCCCGGCAAATACAAGGTCATCAGCCGCTATCTCTCCTGGCACGGCTCCACGCTCGGCTCGCTGTCGGCGTCGGGCCTGAAGGGACGGCGGACCGTCAACGAACCGCTCGCGCCGGGCTTCTTGCACGTCTTTCCGCCGACGTGCTATCGCTGTCCGTTTGGCAAAAACTATCCCGACTGCGGCATCACCTGCGCTACCCTCGTCGGCGACGTGATCGAGATGGAGGATCCCTCGACGGTCGCGGCCGTCATGGTCGAGCCGATCGGCCACACCGGCGGCATCATCGATCCGCCGCCGGAGTATCTGCCGATCCTGCGCGAGTTGTGCGATCGCCACAACGTCCTGCTCATCTTCGACGAAATCATCACGGGCGCGGGTCGCACCGGCCATCTGTTCGCGGCCGAGACATTCGGCGTCGTGCCGGACGTGCTGTGTACGGCGAAGGGCCTCAGCGGCGGCTTCGCGCCTCTGTCCGCGATGATCTGTCGTCAATCGATCGGCGACGTCTTCTGGGGACCGATCGAGGAGAATCCCGGTTTCGTCGAGGGCCACACGTTCGAGGGCAACCCCATCTCGTGCGCCGCCGGGATCGCAGTGTTGCGTGAGATCCTGGAGCGCGACCTGTGTGGGAATGCGCGAGCGCGGGGCGAACAACTGCGAGCCGGCTTCGCGCGGCTGGCGAAAAAGTACGGCATCATCGGCGACATTCGCGGCAAGGGACTGATGCAGGGCATCGAGTTCGTGCGCGATCTGAAGACGAAAGAGCGATTCGCACCCGGCCAGGAGATCGGCGTTCGCATCGGCCGGCGCGCGCTGGAGAACGGGTTGCTGTGTCGCTTCGATCCGCACTGGCTGGCGTTTGGTCCCTCGCTGATCGTGACGGCGGAGCAGTTGGACGATATGCTTGCGGTGCTGGACCGCAGCATGGGCGAGGTACTGTCGCCGGCTTCGGTTCAAAGTTGAGGATGATTGCATGTCTCTGACGGATACCCGGCCTGAAGCCGCGGAAGTCCTCGCGCGAGTATATCGGCTCATGTCACCCGCAAGGAAGTGGCTGACCATTGATGGCGGGTATCGCTCGCTTCGCGTCCTCCACGCCGCAGGAGTTCGGCTCCGTCATCCCGAGGCAACACCAGGACAGGTCCTTGCTGATTGGGTAAGCAGAGTCTTGAACTGTCCCCACGTCCCCATTGCGGAGGAACGCGTCGTGGATCCGATGGCGATGAGCGTGAGCGAAGCCCGAGACGTGATCCGCATTCTTCAGCGGCTATCCATCCCGTATGCGCTGGGTGGCTCCATGGCGAGTTCGATCCACGGAACGCCTCGCGCCACTCAGGACAGCGACCTCAGTGTCGCGCCGTTCCGGGATCGAATCGCCACTTTCCTGGCGAGTTTCAATGAAGACTTCTACCTCAGTGCCGCCGCGATCGAAGATGCTCACCGCAATCACTCTTCGTTCAACATCATCAACACTCTCACAGGCTTCAAGACGGACTTGTTCGTCGTCGCGTCCGGCAGTTTCGCCGAGATGGCCCTGTCTCGGCGGCAGCCCGTCTCCCTGCCTGATGCTCCTCAGGAGCCGATCGATCTGGTGACGCCCGAGGACATCATCCTCCTCAAGTTGCGCTGGTATCGAATCGGAAATGAGGCGATGGATCGGCAGTGGACCGATGTTCTCGGAGTCATGCAAGCTCAACGCGGGCGACTCGATCTGGCTTATCTCGATCACTGGGCGCAGCAACTCGGGGTGGCCGATCTGCTAGCGCGATCCAGGGAAGATAGCGGTGTGTGAGGGTCAATCCTGCTGCTGATCTGGAGATCACGGCTTCAAGAAGTCCCCAAGGGAAAAATGCATCGGAGACGGCTTCACGTTCATCTCTGGTTCTTTTCCCGCCTTGATGCGGGCGAATTGATCCTTGAGCCATTTCTTCAATTGCTCGCGCTGGGCCGCTCGCTCGGGATCCGGAGCGAGCGGGTTAAAGCGCCAGGTGTCCGTGCGCCATGCGACTAACTGATAGGAAAGTCGGTCCCCCTCGCTCAGTTGCCGGGTGACCTCGACTCCCTTGTAGACCCCAGATTCTTCGTTCGCCGAGCCTCATCGGTTTTCGGAGAGTTGATCCGCCAGAGGCCCTCGAAACCCGCCTTCCTGCTTCTGGGATCGCGCTCATGGGCGATGAGCCAGTGCATCACTGGAATGGCTTCGTCGCTTGCGACCTGCCTGGAGCAGATCTCGGCCAGCAACAGGCGGAACTGGCCCGCCAGGATTCGAGGAGGGTCAAAGGTAAACGTACGTTGCCAGGGCGTGGGAGACTCCTGGTTTCGCTCGTCAGCGAAACCCTGCTCAAACAGGGCGATCAGATACAGCCCTGCCTTCTTGCGCTCGGCGGGAGTCCCCTCTTCGAGGGCCTCCAGAGCTTCACGAAAGGGAGGGAAAGTCCTCGTTTGGTAGTAGCGGGTCAGATCGCCCCATGCTCGCCGCCCCTCGACTCCTGACACAGCTTGCGGCCGATCCTTCGTTTCCGCGAAAGAATCCGCAGGCAGCCAGCAACAAAGGAGAAGGGCCGTACGCAACATCTGCAAACCTCGTCATTGGAATCAAAGTGGACGCGCTCTCAATGAGAGGCAGGATAACGTCTGCCGACAATCGATGCAAGGAGCCAGCGGGCCGGCTCGAATGCCCGGCACCCGTGGAGACGAGCGATGAGGGGAGTCCGGGTGACTTCCTCGGGCGTATCTTGATTGGTGAGCGGCGTTGAGGGTCCATTCTGCAAACGAGCCGCGACCGCAAGGGAGCGGTTGGAAGAAGCCGTTCCCTTGCGGTCGCGGCTCGCGGGCGACACGGTCTCTGGGAGTCACCCCTGCTGGCGCGTCAAGAAAGCGGCCTGTGACGGACACCGCTGCCGCCGCCCGTATCGCTTCCTTCCAGGATACTCAACGGTTCGCAGGCGGCCCTCCTTGCAACTCTTCGTCTTTCTCTGTCGCTCCAGGTTTGACAGGTTGAGGGCGCATCAGTTGCAAGACTGCGACACCCCGCGCAGGGCGAACCGTCGTATCGCCTTCTTCCGCATCGATGAAGATATCGACTGCACCGAGGCTATTCGTTTGACAATCTTTCTCGGAAGAGAGACCGGTTAGGCCGGTGATCGGAACCGCGTTGTTACTCATCCCTGTTCCTCCTGTGTCTGGACCAGCAGACGGCGCTGAGCGACCCAATTCCCGTCGATCAACAGTGTAAAGAGGTAAAGTCCCGGCACGGGAAAGGTGAGGACGTTGAAGCGAAAGTGATATCTCACTTCAGTCAGCCGGTTCGAGATTTGCGTCTCTCGTTCATGGGAGAACAATTCCTCGCCCGTATCCAGCCGGCTCACTACCAGGTTCAGTAGATTCCGTTTTGGTCCGTTTGAGTCGGTTGCTGTAAGTTAGCCCCAGGCAGGACGTTCCGCGTAGGTTTCCTCTCTGATACCCAGCCGCTCTTCCGCGTAGTGTTGCAACCACAGCAGCATTTTCCGGAAGGTCA
>JBBRIK010000129.1:0-8856 GCA_038221045.1 Gemmatales bacterium | reverse complement strand
ACGCGCAGGACCTCGCCCCAGGTCTCGTAGTCGATCTCGCCGAGGAGTACCTGGTTCGGCCCGTAGATGCCCGCGTTGTTGAGCAGTACGTCGATAGTTTCTTTCTTGAGGGCTACGGCAAGGGCTTCGATCTGGCGATGGTCCTGAACGTCAAGCGCATGGAGCGTGACGCGATCGGACGCGAAAGCACGCAGAGCGGCGGCCTCATCAGGATTGCGGCAGCAGGCGAAGACGCGCCAGCCATCGGCGGCGTACTGGCGGACGAATTCCAGCCCGAGACCGCGATTCGCTCCGGTAACGAGGATGCTCGGCATGCGACTGCCTCCAGGTTCAGAAAATGGGCCGGACAGGATTCGAACCTGTAACCAAGGGATTATGAGTCCCCTGCTCTACCGTTGAGCTACCGGCCCATTGAGCTATTCAGGCGGATCGTCAATGAAACAGTAGCAAACCATCCCATTTTCCGCAAGATTCCTCGACTGCCTCTGGCGTCCTGAGTCCGCGCCGGTTACTCTGTCTGCGAAGGCCCGCCGCGATATCACCACTCGTTTGAGGATCTCTCCATGCAACTGCCATCTTGTTTCCTCGCTCTGCTTCTGTTGAACTCTCCCGCCCCGGCTCCACAATCGGCCCCCCCGAAGGGCTTCACCGCCCTCTTCGACGGCAAGACGCTCGATGGCTGGTACGGCTGGGACACGAAAGACCCGCGCAAACTCTGGGAGATGACCGAAGAGAAACGCGAAGAGTACAAGAAAAAGAGCCGGCAAGACGTCCTCAAGCACTGGACGGTAGAGAACGGCGAACTCGTCAACGATGGCAATGGACTCTACGCCACGACCGACAAGGACTATGGCGACATCGAGTTGCTGATCGATTACAAGACCGTGCCCCAGGCGGACAGCGGCATCTATCTGCGGGCCGTCCCGCAGGTGCAAATCTGGGACTATACCAAGGAAGGCGGCAAGTGGAAGCTCGGTGCCGACAAGGGCAGCGGTGGACTCTGGAACAACAGCGCGGGAGCTCCCGGCAAGGACCCGCTCGTCCTGGCCGACAAGCCCTTCGGCCAGTGGAATCACTTTCGCATCCTCCAGATCGGGGCACGCACGACGGTCTATCTCAACGACAAACTCGTCGTCGATCACGCCCTCCTCGAAAACTTCTGGGATGCCAAGCGTAAGATGCCGCTGTTCGCGAAGGGACCGATCCAGTTGCAGACGCATGGCGGCGAGATTCGCTGGCGCAATCTCTTCGTCCGTGAGATTCCGGCCGAGGAGGCGAACAGGATCCTCGACAAGAAGAACGATGAGGGCTTTGTCTCGATCTTCGACGGCAAGACGCTCGACGGCTGGGCCGGGGCGGTGGACAACTACGAGGTGAGGAACGGCTCCATCGTCACGAAGAAGGGCAAGGGCGGAGTGCTGCACACCAAGGAGAAGTACGGCGATTTTGTCGTTCGCTGCGAGATCAAGCTGCCGCCGGCGGGCAACAACGGTCTGGCGATTCGCTATCCCGGCAAGGGCGACGCGGCTTACACGGGAATGTGCGAGTTGCAGGTGCTGGACACGGAGCATCCGAGCTATGCGAACCTCGATCCCCGGCAGCATCACGGCTCGGCTTACGGCATGGTGCCGGCCTATCGTGGCCACATGAGGCCGACGGGACAGTGGAACTTCCAGGAGACGACCATCAAGGGATCGAAGATCAAGGTGGAGCTGAACGGCAGCGTGATCCTCGATACGGACCTCTCGTCGGTGAAGGAGTACATGGCCAACTCGCCGCATCCGGGCAAGGACCTCAAGAGCGGCTACTTCGGCTTCTGTGGCCACTCCGATCCGGTCGAGTTCCGCAACCTGCGCATCAAGAAGCTCGACAGCGCTTCGCCGAAGAAGTGAGGACCATCGGTCTTGCCGCTTGCGGCTTTGCAAGCAGCCCGCTACGCCACAAGCGGCAAGAAATCAGTTCACCGTCGATCCTAACCGGCGCCTGGTGGCGGCGCTCGCCTCCAACCACAAGCGGCCTTCCTCGATCAACTCGACTTTCGCTCCCGGCGTCTGCTCTGCCTTCATCAGCAACGACTGACCGAGCAGTCGCCGTGCCAGGGCCGCGCCCCAGAGGTAACCGCACTGCGGATCGGTAATGGCGGGCAAGGCCGGCTGGCCCGTCGCGGCGGCTGGATGATGCCCCTCGTCGAGCGCTGACCGCGCATCCTGTTCCGCACTGCCGGCGTCTCCTTCCTCCAGAGCCAGCCGCGCCCGCAATAGCAACAAATCGATGTGAAAGAGTCCGAAGCCGCAGTCGCGCGCCAGCCAGAGTCCTTCCTCGATACTTTCGCGCGCCTGCTTCAGACCCTCGGAGTCTTTGCGCGACGAAAACTCCACCAACTCGATACTCGCTCGTTCCCAGAACGACCAGCAGAGCAATTCGCGGGCATCGCGAGCCACGGCCCATTCGTGCGCGCGCTCCTGCAGTTCACGCGCTGCCGTGAAGCTGACGCGCCCGCGCTCGATGGCCGACAGCAGCAGATCGCAGCGCGGCAGATAATGGCTCTGCTGTCCGAGCAGGCGCTGAACGATATCGCGATTCGTCGTCGTGATTCGCTCGGCTTCATCGATGCGTCCGAGCCGCACCAGCAACCAGGCGTGCATTACCCCACGCATCCGGTAGAGCGACCGGGCGATACCTTCCTCGCGCCGCTGATGAGCGAGGGCTGTCTCGAACGCTCGCAGCGCCTCGCCTGTCTCGCCGAGCAGGCCGAGAACATGACCTCGATAGGCGAAACTGTCCTTGTGTTCGTAGGCGAACCCGGCACGGTCGGCGTGTTCGAGGGCCTCGTCGGATACATGCAGGGCGCGAGTCAGGTTGCCTTGCAGGACGAGCAGATCGCACAGGTTCTGATTGCCGATTGAGGCGTTCTTGTAGCTCTTCTGATTCAGCCGCAAGGCGATGTTCCGCTCGTAGCAGCGCGACGCGGGCATGAGTCGGCCCAGGTCCGACAAATACAGCGCCCAGGCATTGATGAACATGGCCTGAGTTCCCTCGCGCAACTGCTCCGGCAAGGGGGCGGAGTCGGGAGAGCGGCCGGCGACGAAGGCGCGACAGAGTCGTTCACCGCGCTCGTAAGCGCCCAGCCGCAGGCCGAGGTTCGGATAGCAGCCGATGACGCCGGTATAGATGTCCCAGGCTGTCGCCGGCTGACCTGCTTCGAGGGCGTGATAGACAATCTCTTCGAGCAGGTCGAGTGTCTGCGGATCGGACGGATTGGCATCGCGACCCGGCAAGCCGCCTAGCGAATTGATCAGTCCCGAGCGCGCCGCCTCGTGACTGAGGCGAGCGGTTTGCGGATCGAGGTGCGAGCGGAAACCATCGCGCACGGCCGGGTGAATATTGTAGATCGTCGAGCGCTGCCGGCTGAAGACGCTCGGTCTCAGGATGACGTCCTCGTAGCGCTGGCGGTCGCTACGTGGCGACACCTTGGTCGCTTCCAGCAGCCGCAAGTTCACGAGGCGATCGAGCCGCAGCCGCACCTCATCGAGGGTCAGGCCGGCCAGATGCGGGCCGGCAATCTCCCTCTTGCCTTCGCCGGTGAAGATCAGCGCCAGCATCTCGGCATCGACGCCCATGCGGAACAGGCAAATGCGTTCGAGCAGTGCGAGGGCCGCGGGATCGGTGTGCGCAAGCGCTTCGCGATAGCGCAGGGCAACGCGCTCGAAGCGGGCCGTCTGCCGGGCGACCTCGAGCGCCTTCTGGCCGTCCGCCTCGACGGGGGCGCTGTTCTCCCGAAGGGCCAGGTCGATGGCGCGGGCCGGATCGCCGTGGCCGAACAGCGCGATATAGCCGCCGGCAAGATCGACGGTGAGTGCGTGACAGCCGCAGTCCTCGGCAATGTGACGCAGTTCGGCGTCAGCCCCGAAGACGCCGCGCTGGCGGAGCAGCTTGACGCCGGCTTCCTCGCTGATGCGGTCGATGGGGACGAGGCGATAGTTGACGCTGCCTCGTTCTTGCAGGTCTTCGAGGACGAAGCGGGTGGTGATGACGACGGAGACCGTCGGCAAGCGTCCCTCAGCGATACGGAGGAGGAGTCCGCGCAGGCGATTGTCGAGCAGTTCGCCGAAGGTGCCGCCGCGCAGGCCGTCGTCCTGTACTTTCTCGAGTCCGTCGAGAACGAGCAGGCAGGTGCCGGCTCTTTCGAGGAGGCGCAGGACCTGTTCGTAGGAGGGCTGACGTTCTTTCTCGCGTGGCATCGGATCGGAAAGCCAGGCCGCGAGCTGTGCGAAGAAGGCGTCGGGGTTGGCCTCATCGTAGAAGGAGAAAACGAAGAGCCGTTGCGGTTTGGCGAGGCCGGCGTCCTTCGCGACGCCGGCCTCGGCCGGGAGGACGCCGGGCAGCAGGCGCAGAAAGCGTTCGACGCTGGCGGTCTTGCCGGCCCCGCCGATGCCGACAAGACTACAGACGCCCTGTCCGCCGTCGCGCCACCAGTCGCAGAGGGCGTCGAGTTCAGGGCGATGCTGCCAATCGCGAGCGCGCAGCAGGGGATGGGCGAAGTGATAGGGCGGCTTGCTGGGGCGGCGTTCGCTCATGCGGAATACAAGGTGACAGTGGGAGTGTGCATCCTCAAAACGAGTCCTGTTGCATTGTAACGGCCCGCGAAGCCGATCGACACGCATTCTATGCCGAAGTAGTTCCCGGCTTGGCGCAACGCATGGGGTTCGTTGTAATGAGGCGAGTCATTCAGGAGTCTGTCGCATGAGTGCCGACCTGGGATTCCTCATCGCCATCGTCGCTGATCCGTCCGGCGACACGGACCGCCTCATCTACGCCGACTGGCTCGACGATCACGGTGAGAACGACAAGGCCACATTCCTGCGCGCAGAGTGCGAGATCCACAAACTCCGCGACGTAGGCGACTCCTCGTTCCGCTATTGCGAATTGCGTCAGACGATGGCGAACCTCATGGAATCGATTGGGGCGGACTGGCTGACACGGATGGCACGAGTCATGCTGACGCTGGTGAGCTACCCGCCAGAACGATCGATCTCCATGATAAAGGTGGTGCGAGAGGTGACCGGCTATGGGCTGGCAGAAATGAAGGCCATCAGCCAACAAATTCCACTCCCGCTGATGCAATTCTACTTGTGGGAACACGCGGAGAAGATGCAAGGCTATCTCGCCAGCCACGCTGTGGAAGCAAGCGTGGCGTTCAGCAGCGCCCATCAGGAGCTGGCCGTGTCCCGTCCGTATTCGCTTTCTCCCCGTCCCATACTCCCGCTGCCTGCCGCCTGGCCGAAGTCGTGAGGGAACACTCGCAAGACACCATTCGATAAGCAATCTGTCCGATTCCTCGGAGAGGGACACTGGTTCATCGACCTGTCACGCGAACTCGTTCCGGGTCGTTCTTCCAGCCATACTTCTTCTCCATCTCCGCGCCTGTTAGCGTCTGCTGGCCATTCTCAGTCTGCACGACATAGACCACCTTTCCCTTCGAGGCAGGACCGGGGACGTAATGGCCCTCGGGACTGAACGCGAAGCCATTCTCGCCTCCGTAATCCACCAGACGGACGTGCAGCTTTCCCGTTCGCACGTCCCACACGCGCACCGTGCCATCAAGGGTGCGCACGCCAACCAGACGCCCGCCCGGCAGCCAGGAGGGCATTCCCTCCGTGCGCGCGTCGCCTTCCAGATCCGGCAAACGCTCCTCCGTACCCGTCTTGAGAATAACAAGGCCGGGACTGTCGTTCAGGTTCTGGAAATCGGCGGCCGCGGCCAGCAGGGTGCCATCCGGAGAAAACGCCGCCTCGGCCCACGAGTTCCTGCCCTCAACCGGAACGCTCACGTCGCGCTTGCTCTTCACAAAATCCCAACCGTACATCCGTTGCTCCTTGGCACAAAACGTGTAGGCCCTCGTCGCCTCCGGCGACAGTGTGAACGCACGCGACAGATAGGGCTGCTCGCCGAGTTGCTGCCGCACCTTGCCCTCGATCACATCCCAAAGGCGAATGGTTCCGCGACCTCCCTCGCTGGTCCTGGTCCTGTTGAGGCGGGCGAGCGTCTTGCCGTCGGCGGACCAGGCCAGGAACAGGTTCAGTGGCTGACCGAACTCCTGGAGTTTCTTGCGAATCGTCGCGTGTTCGACGTCCCAAACCAGTAAGAGGGGACCTTCTTGAGGAGATTCTCCGCCCCCTTCCCCCCTCCCATCCGTTGTGGCCAGCATCTTCCCATCCGCCGACCAGAGCAGCGGCAGATAGGCCCCCTCCAGTAAGGCGGGACTCTTGCCCGACGCCGTCTCCCACAAGCGAACATTGACGCCTGCCTGCACGGCCAGCAGCTTGCCATCGGGCGACCAGGCCACCGTCTCGACGGCAGTATCATGACGCGCCAGCGTCTGCAACAGCTTGCCGCTCGTATCGCAGAGCAACACCTGTTTGTCACGCGCGACGGCCAGCTTCTTGCCGTCCGGCGACACGACAGGATTCATGGAGCTTGCCGACACTTGCGCGGGAAGGTTCAGTAACTCCTTGCCCTCGGCATTCCAGGTTCGCAGGTCGCCGTTCGCACAGCCCGCCGCGATCGTCTTGCCGCCCTGAAACCAGATCACCGAACGGACGGGAGAGCCGGTGCTGAGGAGGTGGACGCTCCCGCGCGTCTTCAGGTCCCAGACGTTGACGATGCCATGCGACCCGCCCCCGGCGAGTTGTTTCCCGTCGGGAGAGAACGCCAGCGCCAGCATCGTCGGCTGAGGAGGAGGGGCGCGAACGACTTGCTGAAACGCCACGATGCCTGCGGCGGCATCTCCTCGCAGCGTGACGGCATGCGCACCGCTGACAAGACCGTAGGCCACCTGATTCCCGTCAGGTGAGAAGGTCACGCCGATCGAATGGTTCTCCACGCCGATGCGCGGGATTTCCTTCCCCGCATCGAGGTCCCAGATGCGGCAGGGAGTACCTGGCCCACCGATCGCCAGGTGTTTCCCATCTGCCGCCCAGGCAATGCTCGTCGTCTTTGCTCCCGGCACGCGATCCGCAAGCGCTCCGGTGGAAGCCTTCCAGATGCGAACCCAGCTCTCTTCCGCCGTGGCGAGCCGCTGTCCATCGGGCGACCAGGCCAGGCTGCGAACCGGGCCGCCGTGCTTCTCCAGAGTGCGCAGCAGCCGTCCCGTCGCCGCGTCCCAGAGCCGGACGGCGCGGTCTGAGCCGCCCGTCGCCAGCACGCCGTCCCTGGGAGACCACGAAACAGACTCGATGCCCCCGTCATGACCGATGAGGAGTCGCACGAGTTCGCCGGTCGCGGCATCGACGAGACGAACCGCGCCGTCACGACAACCCAGGGCGAGCAGCTTGCCGTCCGGGCTGGCAGCCAGGGCGTCGATTGCTCCGCGCGGCCGGAATGTCTCCAGCGTCCAACTCGTGACGCCCTTGATGACGGCGGGGCGCGACGTCAGGGCCATGTTGCTCAGCGGCTCGCCCGACTTGATTGGCCGTGGATCGGGAGTCAGGACGTCCGGCTTGTCCTTGTCGGGAACCTCACCCTTCTTGTCATCGCGGGCCTGTTGTGGATCCTCTTCGTCGGTCTTTTTTGGCCAGAAATGGACCGCCGCTGTTGTGCCGAGAAGCAGCACCAGTCCGGCAAGGACGAGCGGCAGCCGGCTTCGCGACGGACGAGGCGGAACGATATCGAGCGTCTGCGACGCCTCGCGGGGGAGCGACAGCGGAACGTCCGCGCGCATCGTCGCGACTGGACGCGGCAGGGCCGAGGGAGATGACGCCGTTCCCGCCAGCGCGTCGATTTCCTGTACGACTACGCGGGCGGAAGCAGGGCGGCCCTTCGGGTCGGTGGCGAGCAGACGGCGAATCAGATGGGACAGACCCGGCGGCAGCGAGGGGTTATGCTTCTCCGGGGGAATCGACAGTCCTGAAGTGACCGCGTTGAGGACCGCGAGCGTCGAGTTGCCCTCGAAGGGCAGATGTCCCGTGCCCAGACGGTAGAGGACGCAGCCGAGACTGAACAGGTCGCCGCGAGCATCGACCGATTGGCCATGAGCCTGTTCCGGGGGCATGTACGACGGCGTTCCGAGGATGGCCCGAGGATGGGTCAGATCGGCGTCGGGGTTCTCCGGACGAGCGAGGCCGAAATCGAGGATGCGCACGCGCCAGCCCTCTTCCGCATGGCTTTCGAGGAAGATATTCGAGGGCTTGATATCGCGATGGATCAGTCCATGTTCGTGAGCGGCGGAAAGTCCGCGAGCGATTTGCCGGCCGATCCTCAGGACGTCAGCGAGAGGCAACGGGGTGCCTGCCTGCGCTCGAAGTCGTTCTTCGAGTGTCTCTCCTTCAAGCAGTTGCATGACGATAAAGGGGACGCCTCGATCCTCATCGACCTGATGGACGGGGACGATGTAATCGCTCTTGAAGGCGGCGATGGCCCGTGCTTCGCGGATGAAGCGCTGGCGCGCGGACGGGGTGGCGGCCAGCTCCGGCTTCATCACCTTGAGGGCGACGTGCCGCTGGAGGCGAAGGTCTTCCGCCTCGTAGACCAGCCCCATGCCGCCCTGCCCGAGCGTCCGCAGGATGCGATAGCCACCGAGGCGTCCCAGTTCGTCCGGCAATTGGGCGGGAGCCAGCAGGGAGAGAGCATCAGGAGGCAATGAACCGGGCAGACTCGATAGGCAGCCGCGCAAACGGCCGATGAGGTCAGCAATTTCTGGCGTCTCCTTCGGGGCCGGACCGCGAAGCGCGTTGGTCAGACTGTCATCACCCGTCGAGGTACTGAGCGATTCCAGACAGCGGCCACAGACGCGCAGATGCTGTTCGATGGAGCCAGCCTCGGAGTCAGACATCGTACCGCGAAGAAATCGTTGCAGGT
>JBBRIK010000128.1:0-8865 GCA_038221045.1 Gemmatales bacterium | reverse complement strand
AATCGAGAAAAATTCCTTTAGTCCCGGCGCCGGCTTCGCGCGCCTGACCAACCACAGGTTTGCTTGGCGCTCGGTTCGCGCAAGATGACGGCCCGCTTGGTAATGAGGGCCCCTTCGTTGCTTCCGGGGCGTATCCACTTCAGGACCTGGGAGGAGGAAGGCTCTCGGACGAGCCGGGTGAATTCAACCGGGTCACCCGGCGGAACCGCGGACTGCGAGGTTGTTCCAGACCGCCGGGTGACCCGGTTGAATTCACCCGATCAGCGAGTCTGAAACAGCCTTCCTCGTGACGCATGACAGACCAAACGCCAGAGCGACGCAACATCGCTCGTGTTGCCGAAGCAACAGGCTGGACCTGGTCCCCGAAAGCAATCACACCTTACCACATTTGACGAATGACGCAAGGATCTTTCGTCTCGAATGCCCGTCTCCTTGCTGGCAATGAACGCGCCGCTTCGGTATGCTATTTCAAGAGATGTGAGAGAACTTCTCGCCACTTGCGCGTCCGCAAAAGACCGCTAAGCCGCAAGCGGCAAGAAGGGAATTCCCTCGCTCCTTACCCGCCGTTGCTCCTCACTGGTAAAGTGCGATGCTGAGAATCGTGGACGGCGGATCGGCCGGAATGACACGGCGGGAATGGCTCCGCGTTGGCGGAGTTGGGCTGGGCGGACTCACCCTCACGGGCCTCGACAGCGGACGACAGACCGCACGAAGCGCTTCGACAGAGCGGACGTCCGGACGGGCGAAGGCCGTCATCGTTCTCGCGCTGACCGGCGGCCCGCCCCAGCACGAAACCTGGGACCCGAAACCAGACGCTCCGGTCGAAGTGCGCGGCGAGTTCAAGCCCATCGCCACCCGGACGACTGGTCTGCGCGTTTGCGAATTGATGCCCCGAACCGCGCTGCTGACCGACCGGATTGCCGTCCTGCGGGCCGTGAAGACCGGTGACAACGCTCACTCCTCCAGCGGCTACCAGGTCCTGACCGGCGTGCCGCATCAGCCTCTGAACCTTGAGAGCGCTCTCGTCCGCGCCCCGAACAACTGGCCGTCCCTGGGAGCCATCGTTCGCTACCTCAGGCCGGACGCGGGCCGGTTGCCCTCGGCTGTCACGGTGCCGGAACACATCTGGAACGACGGCAACTTTCCCTGGCCCGGACAGGACGCCGGCATCCTCGGCCGCCGACACGACCCCTGGCTCGTGATGTGCGATCCCTCCGACGACAACGCCCCGATGCCCGCCCTGAGCCTGCCGGGCGAGGTGTCGCCGCTGCGCTTCGACGACCGCCGTGGCCTGCTCGATCAGGTCAACCGTCACTTCGACGGACTCGAGCGCGGCGGACCCGCTGGCGAGTACAGTTCCCACAACCGCAAGGCCCTCGACCTTCTCGGCTCGACCCAGGCGCGGCGGGCGTTCGACCTCAGCCAGGAGCCGGCCGCCGTCCGCGACCGTTATGGCCGCAGTCGCTTCGCCCAGAGCGCCCTGCTGGCCCGCCGACTCGTCGAAGCCGGCGTGTCGCTGGAGCAGATCAACTGGACGCGCATAAAGGGCCAACCCAACAAGGGCGGCTGGGACACGCACGAGAAGAACAATGTCGCGCTCAAGTCTCTGCTGATGCCGATGATGGACCGGGTGTACTCGGCCCTTCTGGAGGATTTGGCCCAGCGCGGGCTGCTGGATCAGACGTTGGTGGTGTGGCTGGGGGAGTTCGGGCGAACGCCGCGTTTCAATGGCGCGGCCGGCCGCGATCACTGGGGCAATGTCTTCTCGCTCGCTCTGGCGGGCGGCGGTATCCGGGGCGGCGTGGTCCACGGCGCGTCGGACCGGAATGGGGCCTATCCTGCCGATGGCGCGGTCGAGGCCTGCGACCTGCAAGCGACGATGTTTCACTGTCTGGGCTACAAACCGGAAACCGAGATGCGCGACACGCTCAATCGCCCGCTGCCCATCAGCCGTGGGCGGGTGATTGAAGCCGTCGTCTGACCTCAGCGTACCGCCGTCTGTCCTCGCTTCGCTTTCAACACCTGAATGCTTCGTTCGAGGCTGTCGAGCAAGCCGGCGTTTCCCGCGTATGTCTTCTTCAGATCGATGAGCGTCGAGATGAGACGGGCAATGGCATCCCCGTCCTTGGCGGCCAGGTAGAGTTCCGCTTCCTCGGCGTCAAGAGTGCCGGCCAGCAAGCGGGCCTGCGAGGAGGTGCCGGACGACAGGGCGGATTGGCGAAACTCCGGGAACTGGCTCAAGGCTGCCCACGTCGTATCGCCTTCAGGGCAGGCGAGCGTTTCCAGATCGATCAGCTTGCCCGCCAGGGCAGCCCGTATGAGGTCGGCCGGAAAGGGGCCGCGCGTCTTGCTCGATTGCGAAAGCCAGTAGCGCTTCTGTCCTCCTGCCGGGAACAGGGCGACAAAGCGTGAAGCCTCGACCCATTTGGGCATACCCTCGCTCCAGATGAGTTCAGTAGGCAAGAGCAGACCAGCGCACGCCAGTTGCTTGAGATCACTCGGCGTGAAGGGGCCGACTTTCTGCCCATCGCGGGCGATGTACCAGGAGACCGCTGCCACGGCTGCCCATCCTCTCGATGCGGGCGGACGATCCGATCGGGACTGTTTGGAGAAGGGAGTCATTCTAATCCTATTACCCCGGCAGGGTCATCGTCTTTCTTCCAAACGAGCGAGTCATTCGAGTCGCGGAAGTCTTGCATTGAGGTGAGCCACCAGTTCGACCGCCATCTCGGTGCGGACCTGCGAGGGGACGATGTAAAAGCCATCCGCGTGATCGATCATCCGATCCATCAACTCCTGACAAATGCGAATGCCCATTTTTCGGCCTTCCGGCCCGCTCAGTCCCTTCATCCGCTTGCGAACGTCATCCGTCAGTACGATGCCCGGGACCTCATTGTGCAGATACTCCGCGTTGCGTTCGCTCAGCAGCGGCAGGATGCCGACCAGGATGGGCAACCGTTCGAGGACCCCATCGGAGCCGCGCAGCTCGCGCGTGGCGCGGATCATTTGCGTGAAACGCTCGGGGTCATAGATGGGCTGCGTCAAGGCATAATGCGCGCCGGTCTGCGCTTTCTTCAGCAGCCGGGCGACCTGGCCGGCAAGGTTGCGCGTGTTCGGATTGAAGGCGACGCCGACGGCGAAACGGGTCGGCCTGCCGAGCGACTGTCCGGTGTTGTTCACTCCCGAGTTGAATTTGCTAATCAGTTCGATCAACCCGAAACTGTTGACATCGTAGACGCTCGTCGCGCCCGGCTGATTGCCGCCCTTCGCCGGATCGCCGGTCAGCGCCAGCAGGTGATGCAGTCCCATGATGTGGGCCGACATCAGCAGCGATTGCAGGCCGAGCAGGTTGTGATCGCGGCAAGTGAGATGAACGATGACGGGAATGTCGGCCTCGCGCTGCACGATCTGAGCGAGGGCCATGTTGCCCATGTGCAGCGAAGCGACGGGATTGTCGGCCATTGTGATTGCATCGACGCCCATGTCACGCAGTTGCCTGGCACGGCGGACGATCGGCTCATAGTGCAGGGTCTTCGGCGGATCCAACTCGACGACGACGAGCGGTCTCGGGCGGGTTTTCGGCGCGGGCCGTGGCCCGAACCGTTCGAGGATGGTCCCCGCGATGACGAGTGTTTCGACGGTGACGACGGCAGGCGTCTCGGCCGGCGGCTCGACAGTGATGCGGACGCGCCGGGCGGGTTTGGTTCCGGCAAGGCGTTGAGCGATGCGGCGGATGTAGTCGGGACCGGTGCCGCAGCAGCCTCCCAGCAGATTGACGCCGTGTTTGACCATGTGGACGCCGCTGTCGATCATGTAGGGCAGCGGCGCGCCGAAGATGTAGCGGCCATCAACGTAGGTGGGCAGGCCGGCGTTGGGATAGGCGCTGACCAGGACGTCGCTCGCTCCGGTCATCGCCTCGACGGCGGCCATGACGCAGCGAACGCCCTTGCCGCAATTCGCGCCGACGACGTCGGCCCCGGCGCGGGTCAGAGCCTCCAGCGCCGTTTGCGCGTGAATGCCGCCGAAGGTGTGGCCGCGCTCGTGAAAGGCCATCTGGCAGATGACCGGCAAGTCCGTGTGCTTCTTCGCCGTCTCCAGAGCGAGCAGGAGTTGCCGCAGGTCGATGAAGGTTTCCAGCACCAGAAGGTCGGCCCCGGCGTCGGCGAGGGCGACAATCTGCTCGCGGAACAGTTCGCGAATCTCGTCTTCGGTCGGCGGAGTGTTCTCGAACGGCCCCGTTCGCTCGGCCAGAGGGCCAATGGCACCGGCGACGAAGGCACGCTCCCCGGCGGCCTGACGCGCTAGCGCAACGCCGGCGCGGTTGATGTCCTCGACCTGCTCGGCGTCGAGACGCGAGTGAAGGAGCAGTTTGGAGCGGTTGGCCCCGAAGGTATTCGTCTCGATGACGGCAGCGCCGGCGTCGAGATAGGCGGCGTGAAGGTCCTTGATAAACTCGGGGTGAGTGAGGTTGAGGCGCTCGAAGCTGGTGTCGCACTCGACGCCGCGTTCGCTGATGAGCGTGCCGAGCGCGCCGTCGCCGATGAGGACTTCGTCTCGCAACCGCGCCAGAAACTGCGTTCCACGCATACGCTGATTCCTTGTGGGCGACAGACTCGCGAGTGCATTGTCTCCAGCGCGGGGGAACGTGCCAAGACGAGTTTGCGGGAGGAGCGCCGTCTCAGTAGCGTTTCACGAGGAGCGTCAGGCCCTCCTTTTCGCTGGGGCCGACGCGGCAAACGTGATCGAAACCGTAACGGCGAATGACCTGAAGCAGTTCGCGAGCGTCTTCCTCCTTCGGGCCGCCATCCAGGATCATTTGGCCGCGCTGGACGAGGAAGAAGCGGTCGTGAATCGGCTGCACGACGAGCTGATCGGGCTGAAAATTGTCGCCCATGACGCCGATCATCAGGCCGCGCGGCACCTGCCCGTTCGACAGGAAATAGCGAACGCCTGACTCGGGCGCGCCGATCTGATGCATCTCCGTCAAGCGATAGTGTTGCATCAAGGCGTAAGCCAGATGCGCGTGCCGTTCGCTGAAACCGAACTTGGCCAGCACCTGCCCGCCGGCGGACAGCACCCACTCGTTATTCTCGCGCCGCGCCTGAACCTGTCGATAGTCGAACGAGGCTCGCGTCGTCGCTACCAGTGCCGCAACCTGAGGCGATCCCTGGACGCTCAGAGGAGCGGCGTCTCGCGCAGCCCGGCCCCGGTCCATCGACGCGACGGGCCGGCTCTCCATGCCCGAGCGCAGCGGCGGCACGATGGGAGTCGGATAGAAGCTCGCCGTTTGAATCGAGGGAGTGGCAGGAGTCGCGGCCTTCTCGGGCGGCTTCAGCGACTCGTGATGCGAATGGAGCGTCTGCGAACCGCTTCCCTCGGCCTGGGTGACGAAAAGCAGCATCGCCGGCACCGCCTGGCCGACGATGCCGACGCGGTTGAAGCCATGCGTCTTTAGCACGGTCATGGCCTGACGCGCCCCCTGTTCGTCGGCGCCAAAGTTGAACAGGACGCGCGTGGTCTCGCGCAACACCCAGAAGCGTTGCGATTGTTCCAGACGCAGCTCTTCGAGGTTGATCGGCAACACGCGCAGGCCGCGCGGCAGCGTTCGCGGCGGCTGGCCACTGATCAACCAGTATTCCATGATCGGCTCCTTTTCACCGATCACTCCGTGCTGATTCAGGCCGAGTTGGCGTATCAGGTTCCAGACCTGATACGCTTCCTGCTCGCGCCGGCCGCAGTTCCTCAGCACCTTGTCGCCTGCCAGCAGCACCCAGTTCTGCTCGCGCCGTTCGATCTGGACCGCCAGGGGATCGAAACTGGTCAGGCGTCCCATCGGCGTTGGTTCGCTCTGGCCGCGCCCCCGCGACGCGAGTCCCACCAGCAACAAGACGACAGTCAGTCGGGTCATCATGCGTCCCTCTTCTCGCGGCCTGGCAGGGCCGCGTATTCTTCATCGGCTGACGGTGGCGTCGGGATGACAGGATTTGCCGGATAACCGGAACAGGTCGCCCAGGATTCCGAGTCTTCCCAAACTCCTCTATCCAAAAATGAGAGGACTTGCTTTAATTTGCCGAGAACGCTATCGAACTTCCTTTGCATTCCAGCCAGTGAACAGGGAGCCACATGGAAGTGACTCGCACCCTGGTCGTCGTCGCGGACGATTTCGGCATCGCCCCCGCAACTTCGCAGGCCCTTCTGGAGCTTGCGGGAGCGGACCGGCTGTCGGCCAGCGTGCTACTCGTGAACTCTCCCCACGCGGTCGAGGCCGTGCGCCGGTGGCATCGGGCCGGCGGCGATCGCTGCCTCGAACTCGGCTGGCACGTCTGTTTGACGATGGACCGTCCCGTTTTGCCGGCGCGGGAAGTATCCAGCCTGGTTCGCGGAGATGGCTCGTTCCTCTCCCTGGGGCAGTTGCTCGTTCGGCTCGCGGCGGGAAAGATCGTGCCGTCTGAGGTGAGGGCTGAACTCAGGGCGCAATACGATCGCTTTTGCCAGCTCACCGGGCAGGCGCCTGCTCTGGTCAACGGACATCACCACGTCCACGTCTTTCCCCGCATTGCCCCGATCCTCCTCGATCTCCTCGCCGATCAGGAGCCACTGCCTTATGTCCGCCGGGTGTGCGAGACCTTCGCGATGCTGCGATCGGCACCCACGGCGCGGATCAAGCGAGGGTTCCTGACGACGCTGGGACGGCGCTACCTGCCGCAGTTGAAAAAGCTTGGCTTTCCGGGCAATGACAGCCTGGTCGGCATCACGGATCCGCAGGGACTGTCGTATCCCGACGAAGACGCGGCCATCGAACGCCTCGGGCGCTGGCTCGCGGTTGCGCCGGGTCCGGTGATCGAACTGGTCTGTCATCCGGGGCTTCCCGATCCCGCGCTGATGAGAGAGGATCCGCCTGGATCGCTGGAGCGGCTCGTGCGCCGGCTGCCCGGCCTGGCCGTGGCGTGCGAGCAGGACACGCGCGAGCGCGAACGCCGGCTGCTCGCCGGCGGCGCGATTGACGAACTATGTCAGAGAATGGGGCTGCGGTTGATCGGGAACAGTCGCCTGATTCGAGCGCAACAGGCTGCCTGAGTTGGAGAACGATCATGGATGTGAAGAAACCACGGGTCAGCATCGTCGCACCCGCTTTCAACGAAGAGGAAGTTCTCCCGCACTTTCACCGCGAGTTGTGCCGGGTCCTCGCCACCCTCAAGCAGGACTACGATTTTGAAATTATCTACGTGGACGACGGTTCCTCGGACGACACGTTGTCGCTGATGCGCGGCTGGGCGGTCGTTGATCCGCGCGTCCGCTATCTCTCGCTGAGCAGGAACTTTGGCCATCAGGCGGCGTTCACCGCCGGTCTGGAACATGCTCGCGGCGATGCCATCGTCCTGATGGACGCCGACCTGCAACACCCGCCCTCCCTGCTGCCGGCCTTGCTGAAACGCTGGCAAGGGGGCAACGATCTGGTCGTCACTCTGCGCCAGAGCCGTCGCGCGGGCCTGTTTCGCAACCTGGCTTCGAGGTGCTTTGTCGCCCTGCTGCGCCGGCTCAGTTCCCAGCCGATGCGGCGGCACATGCTCGATTACTGTCTGATGTCGCGAAGAGTGGCCGACAGTCTGCTGCGGCTGCGCGAGACCCACCGCTATCTGCGCGGCATGCTCCAGTGGCTGGGGTTCCCGATGGCCGAGGTCATCTTCGATCCTCCGCCGCGCGCCGCCGGCACCACGCGCTTCACCCTGTCTCGCCTGCTGTCCTTCAGTCTCGACGCCATCGCTTCCTCGTCGCGCATTCCTCTACGGCTGACCTTCGTTCTCGGTCTGATATTCCTGCTCGCCGGAGTAGGGAGCGTGCTGCGCGGCGTCCTGGGGGCTGTCATCCCCGGCTGGGAAGTGAACGGCTGGCTCATCGCCTTGCTGGCCTCGATCCACTTTGTCGGCGGCTCGATTCTGTGCGCCCTGGGCATCCTCGGCGAGTACGTCGGCCGCACTTTCGAGCAGGTCAAGGGCCGGCCGATCTACCTCGTCAAGGAAACCGAGAACGCCCTCGCGGACATCGAGGCGCCTCGACTGATGACTCCTCCGCTCCCCAAACCGATTCGCGCATGACAAGGATGAATCCCGTTCCAACACGCGAACGTCTGCGAATCTGGGAGCGCCTGTCCCTTCTGGGTCTGATGGCGGCGGCCCTGGTGCTGGGCTGCTTCGTCGAATTGCGTTCGGCCTTCCTGACGAACCGCAAGGGCGACCTGAGCGTGTATCTCCACGCTGCCTGGGCGGCACGTCAAGGCGGCGAGGAACTCTACACGATCACGGACAGCAACGGCTGGCACTACCACTATCCGCCCCTGCTGGCCCTGCTACTGATTCCGCTCGCCGATCCGCCTCCCGGCGTCTTCGATCTCCACACCGTCCCTTTTGCCTTCTCGGCCGCAATCTGGTACGCATTGAGTCTCGGCTGTCTGGCCTGGGCCTTGCACGTCCTCGCCTCCGCTCTCGATCCCCAGGAGATTCCAGGCGACCGGCGCTGGTGGCTTCTGCGTTTGCTGCCGCTCAATGCGTGTTTGGCGGTGATCGGTGAGACGCTCGGCCGCGGTCAAATCAATCTGCTCGTGCTGGCCGCCCTGTGCGGCTGGCTGGCGTCGAGTCTGCGCGGCCGGCCGATGCGAGGGGGCCTTTGGCTGGCCCTGGCCATCTGCCTGAAGATCATCCCCGCGTTCCTCATCCTTGTGCCTCTGTTTCGCCGTGATCGCCGCTGTCTGGCAGGTTGCGCGCTCGGCCTGTTCGCCGGCCTGATTGTCGCTCCCGCACTCTGTTTCGGGCCGCGCCAGACCATCGCCTGCTATCGGGCCATCGCGGAGACGGTCCTCGCGCCGGG
>JBBRIK010000127.1:0-8865 GCA_038221045.1 Gemmatales bacterium | reverse complement strand
GGGTCAGGCGACTTCTTTCTTTACACAGATCTATCCTAGCGGGTTCAGAATCCGAGACGCAACCGGAGATCGCTCGAAATAATTTTCGATTTCGAGTGTCCGTTTCGCGCGCGGATGGTGTTCTTCAGAAGTGAGGGCACTTTCATGCGCATACTGGGAGGGACCGCTCATACCTCCCCTTCGCTCGTTCGTCCCGAGCGAAGTCCGCTGGCCGGCCCCTGGCTCCCGGGCGCCGGCCAGCGTCTTTCCCCCCCTTTGCTTCACACATTCACGACGCGGCCCGTCTTCACCGATTGACATTCCTTGTGACACAGCACCAGCGCGTCGCGGGCCAACTGTCCCGCCAACAGATCGGGCATTTTGCCGCTGCGGACGCCCTCGACCGCCGTTTGCAACTCACTGGTGAAGGCGGCGAGGGGATCGTCTCCGCCCTTCAACTTCGGCTGCGTGCTCTTGCCGTCGTTCGTCAACACGGTGAGCGGCGTGGCCCCGGATTCGTAGACGAGGGTGGCCTTCTCCAGATAGATCTCGAAGCCATGAACGAACGGCCGGCCCTTCATGGCGACCGCACCGCTGGAACAGGAGATGGCCGGACCGTCGGCGGGATAGAGATACTGCGTGGTCAGATAATCGACCGCACCCTGCTTGCCGACGACGCCGCAGGAGAAGACGCGCTCCGGGACGCCGGCGACGAGACCGATGAAGTGCGTGTCGTGAATGTGCAGATCGACGGCCGGCCCGCCCGTCTTCGCCGCGTCGCCAATCTCGGCGGACCAGTCGGGCTGAGAGATGACGCGCTTGAAGTGTCCGCCGAGGAGCTTGCCGTGCGTGCCGTCGCGAATGGCTTCCGCGGCAAAGGCGAACTCGGGAAAGAAGGGCAAGACGTGAGCGACCATCAGCATTTTGCCGGACTTCTGAGCGGTCTTGACCATGCTGTCGGCGTCCTTCGCTTCGAGGGCGATGGCTTTTTCGCACAGGACATGCTTGCCGGCATTGAGGGCTTTGATCGCCGTCAAGGGGTGCAAATGCGTCGGATTGCAGACGTCGATGAGATCGACGTCGGGATCGGCGAGGAGATCGTCGAGTTGCTCATATTTCTTGATCTTGCCAAGGTCCATCATCTGGCCGGGCGGGCCGAAGTTGCCCCGAATGTCGCGCCAATCGCCGTTGAGTTTCTTCGGATCGCGGCTGCAAATCGCCGTCACTTTCGCTCCTCGGAGTTGCCTCGCGGCGAGGTAGTGGATCATGCCCATAAAGCCCACGCCGACAATGCCGATGCGAATCATTGACGTATTTCCTTGTTATTTAAGTACTTGTGTATTTCTACAGATTACACCTATCTCATGAATTTCGACCTTTTTCCCACGTTTTACAGCCATTCTTCTCGCCTATTCTTATCGCCTTCAATCCCACGCTTTTCGTCTTCAGGGCCTATTATCCGAGGTGGACTGCCCTTCGTCCCGTCCTCTTCCGCTTGATGTAGGGACTGTTGAAGCGGTGGGGCGGTTTTGCATGTTCGAGCGGTCGGAAGCATCGGCTGTTCAGCCAGCACACGCTCGCACAGCGGCCCCTGTTCCCGTCAAGAGTTGCCGCGGCTTTCTACTCGTTGACGGGCGGGTCCGTGTGCGGTCCCCAGGCTGGCTTCACAGCCTTCTACTTTCTCCCCAATCGAACGATGCAAGATGCATCCCCCACATCACCGGCAGGAACAAAACGCATTTTTCCCGTCCATCGCCGCACTGGCGAACGCCTGGACCTTCTTATCTCTTTGCAGATTGACATCCCGAATCACTGCAAGTGGAGGCGGATCGTCAAGGAC
This sequence comes from Gemmatales bacterium, assembly GCA_038221045.1. Lineage (GTDB taxonomy): Bacteria > Planctomycetota > Planctomycetia > Gemmatales > Gemmataceae > JBBRIK01. The sequence continues at coordinate 7,046 of JBBRIK010000127.1, read as the reverse complement.
CTGAAGACCGGCACGGTCTACCGTATCTGGAACAAGGGCTGTGGCATTGGCGGCTGCATGTGCGACGCATACGCCGAGGAGATCGAGACACCGACTTTAGCGACCGTCACATCACTGGCAACACCATCGGCACACACGCCTGGTCCGTGGACATTGAACCGAGAAGAGGTGTACGGCGAAAACGGTCGCACGATTGTTGCCGAGGCCTTTGACGAACATGATGACTGGAGAGCCAACGCCCGCCTCATCGCCGCCGCTCCAGAACTTCTTGAACACCTTCATAGCATCGTCGAGATGGCGCATTCCGTTTCGGCGAATTGGGAGAGCGGCGACCTGGCGTTTGCCGTGCGAAACCTGGAACGCATCGCAACAGCAGCCGAGACGGCTATCGCCAAAGCAGAAGGCAGAGACTGTCACTGCTGAAAGGCCGGTCCGAGGCGGGCGCAACAAAAAGGCCAGACGCGTCGCCCAAACACGTCTGGCCCATGACACCATCTGACGACAGCATCACTCCCTCCCTTCTAAAAAACGCCAGAACGCACGTCAACGGAAAAGTGCCCGACGAATCGTTTTTCATTCCCTCGGCTGGTAGGCTCTTCCGCGTGGCCGAAGAACTCCCCATTGAACAGGCAATCCATACCCTGCTCCAGCAGGCTCAGCAAGCCTCGGAAACGGTGCAGGAGTTGGCATTTGATTGTCTGCGGCGGTTCCGCCAGGACTGCGGGAGCGTGATCGAGCAACATCAGCGAGACCTCGCAGGCGCGATGCTTTCGACTGGCGAAGAAGATGGGGCGTGGCGAGATGACCTGGCCCGCGCGAGGGACGAGCGAATCGTTGAGGCGCGAAAGCTGCTCAAGGAACGGCTCGAGAATCTGCTGAAAACCGCTTCAGAGAAGAAGTTGTGAGACAGTGAACGCTCTGCGAGAAGTATGTGAGCGGAGACAGGGCGCGCGATCACCCAGCCCGTTGGCGGGATCAACCATGGAATCCACACCGAGGGCCGAATTACGATGCGGCCATGGAAGAACCCCGAGAGATCGGCCCGGATATCGAGACGGTTCTGAACCGCGTCTTGCCAGAGCAGATCGCCGCTGGCCGCATTCGGCTTCTGTCTGAACACGCTGATGCTGTCCTCGCGTTACGAGATCTTCACCGAGCCGTCTGGAACGAGATCCTGGGCCGCGAGGTCCGCATCATGATGCTGGACGGACTGTCGCCTCGACTGGCGGAAGCGGCGGCGACGAACAACCTGGCGGTCCGCAGACAGGAACTGGATGCAGAACTGGAAGAGGCCCTGGAACGCGAGAAGGAGACGCTCGTGCGGAGGGTGCGGCGGCTTGTCGAGGATGCGGAGGACGAGGGACTCATTTCCACTTCGGCGCAGAATCAGGCTCCCGAAAGCCAAACAGATCTGCCTGAAGCAAGCTGATCAACTTGTCGAGGGAAGCCCGCCAAAGAACTCTCCCTCTCGACTGGTGATGGCTGCTTGAGAGGGGTACACTGGCTGCGTGGTGTCCATCACCCTCCGTGACGTCGGCGCGCTCCCAGGCGATGAGAAGCGTTCCCTGGTAACTCTTCTCCATCAGCAGATCGGTCGTGACCAGAGAGGGTTCATCATGACGTTCAAGCCGGGGCTCGTCCCCGAAGAGCGGGCGCAGCAGCGTGCCCACCAGGAACTGCTGCAGACGCTCGACGCAACGCAAGCACATGCTTCTGCCCAGAGCATAACATCGGAAGAAGCAGACAACGCCATCGACGAGACGATGAGGAAGATCCGTCCTCGCCAGCCCTGATGCGGGTCGTCCTCGACACCAACATCCTTGCGCGTGCCGTGACGGGTCCCAGCGGACCTGCCTCCGCAGTCCTCCGCATGATCATCGCTCCCCATGTCCTCATCCTTTCTCCGTTCCTTCTTTCAGAGTTGGTCCGTGTCCTCGACTACGAGCGGCTCCGGCGGATCCACGGCTTACGGAGCGAGGGGATCGTCCGCTTCGTTGCCCAGCTACAGGCACAATCGCTGCTGGTCCAGCCTCGGGGTGATCACGTCTCTCTCGTCGTCCCGCACAATCCACAGGATGATCCCATCTTGGCGACCGCCCTTGCGGGAGGCGCCGATGTCCTGTGTACGCGTGACCGACACTTCTCTCATCCGGACGTCCTGGCTTTCTGCGCGCGGCACTCGCTACGGGTCTGCACGGATACGGAACTGCTCGCATCGCTGCGGTCCGCTGCGTAGTGTGCCGGTCTTTTCCTGCACTCCACCGCGCCGACTTCTGGCGTCATCGCCTTCCGGCGATCACGGCACACCTATCCGCAAATGAAACGTCGCTGAAAAAAGCCCGCAACATCATGCTGCGGGCCGGCGTCCGAGCCTACTTCACCTTCTTCCTTCCTCGCTTCGCGGGCTTTTCTTCGGCAGGTTGCACCTCGACCTTCTCTTCCGGTGGAATGTCCTGACCGCGGCGGACCATCTCGGACTCGACCCTCGGGATCGTCTCGCGGGCGAGCTGCTGCTCGTGTTCGGGAGCATTCTTGAGAAGGCTTGCCCGTGACTGCCGCAGCTTGATGTCCAGCTCCGTGGCCGTCAGCCGCGCGAGCGCGTCCAGGATCGGTTCAATCTCGCGTTCGGGAATGACCGGCGGCGTCTGGTGCTCGGGCGGCCGCGGTGTCGGGTTGCCGAGTCCATCAGTGTAGTACCAGTCCCACGCTTCCGACGGCGGCCCCAGGACGCCCCACGCGGCCTTCCTGGCATTCGGACTCAGCTTGGTCCTCCAGCCCGTGTGGACCGCCAGGTCGAAGAGTGTCTGCGAGACCTTCTTTGCCCCATGCTGCTCGATGAGCGGCTTCATGCGCGTTGCCAGCTCCCGGAAGGGAACGCCAACGTAGTCGATCACCTTGCAGATGTGCCAGTACAGTTCGTCGGCGTGGATGCGCGAGACCAGAGATTCCTTGCTCATGGCGTCCTCCTTTCCTCGCAGTTGAGGCGTTCGCAGAGTTCATCGATTTCGCTGGAAGTGAGGGGCTTGTGTTTCTCGAAATGGACGGAATCAGCCAGTTCTTCGGGGTTACTCTCCCAGTCCATCTGCCATTGCCGCAGGGCGGCGAGGACGGTGGCAAGTTCTCGATCGGTCAGGGCGTTCATGCTTCCTCCCTTCCGTGCTTCTGCCCGGTGATGGACGTGAAGTCGTAGGTCACGTAGCCATCACCGAAGGCGTCGATTCCCACGTCGTAGCAGTCGCAGCATTCTCTGCAGAAATCGGTCATTGTGCTGTCGTCGTACGCCGTGATCTCCAGCTGTCCGCCACACGAGCGGCACGCTCCGTCCTTCGTGTTCACGAGCATGAGGGTGATCCTCCGATGGGGAAAAAGAACGAGACTCAGACTGACGGGAGCGTGCTCTCAGCCGGTGACCAGACGCAAGAAAGGAGAACACCATCGGGAGGCATTGCGGACATGAAGTGCGAATCTGCCGGCCTCGCAGCGCGAGCCGCTCAGTCCCATAAGAGAGAGGTAGCCACGCGGATTCAGAAGAGGACAATCGCCCTGAAGCCCCTTGTGGAAGAAGATCGGATTCGATGCAGAAGAAGCTGCTAGGACCAGAGTGGCGCTGCAAGAGAGAGGAGGGGCAGTTGGCGGTGAAGGAGGCGAGAAAAGATCATCGAAAACTGCACCCACAGCTTGCGAAGACAGACGGCCGAGACGGGGTAAAGGAGGCCGAGCGGCGTTGCGTCCCACACCGCAGTCGTTCTCTTCGTCTCCCGCATCAGGAGGTCAAGCGGTCCCATCTACCCCGAATCCGAGCCACATCTGAAAGAAGGGCACGATGCTGTCGATATGCTCTCGGACCCGTCCCGCCGCCTCCGCGTATTCGGGAGAGATATCAGCCAGAACCACTCCACGTGCAGCTGCCTGTGCTGCGTCAGGACAGCCATCAAGAACCGCTGAGATGAGTTTTTCTTTCTTCCATGATTTGCGGAACTCGACGCTCTGCTGCGAGAGGAGCCCTATGAGATCGGTCGCACTCATTCCCAGGAGGAAGGCACGAAGGTCTTGGCAACGGAACAAGAGGCCGCTCTGGAGGAGGAGCGCCGCAGACTCAACTCCGTCCACCCCCCGTTTCCGCGTCCTGTAGGAAGTCGTCTTATCCAGGGCCTGCTGCCCCCCGCTTTTCCGGGAGAGGGCGGACGCGGCGGCATCGAAGAAATGCGATCGGCTGCCCAGCGGGAGCCAGCGGAGAGCGGCGCAGAATTTCTGGGCGGCTGGGTGAGGCGGCACGGGCCACGGCAGAGATTCTCCAACGCGGAACAGGGGGAAATCTTCCCAGAAGGGCGTGTCTTCGCGCATCTTACGGATGAATGCATTTGCCCGTTTGGCGAGTTGCTCCACTTCGACTGGTTGGAAGCAGTGAGGGATCATGACGGTCGCGAGGAACCGGGGCGCATCGCTCGCCATGATGAACCCCCCGAAATTGTCGTGCAGGAGGATGAGGACGAGTGCAGCCCGCAATTCGAGATAGGCTTGCGGCGTGCCCCCGCGGAGATATGCATCGAGAGGCAGTTGCAGGAGTTGCCGGGCGTTCCTCTGCCAATGCTCGCGGAAGCCGTCGCTCCCCAGCCCGACCCCGGGATTCCCCTCGACCGTGCGCCAGACGAATTCGGCGACGGCCTCGGCGTCATTCGCCTCGATCCGGTCGCAGAGCCATCGGGAGAAGTCGGCGCACGGAATTCGACTGGTCGGCGAGTACATGGGTGACAGACAAGGGAAGTCCGGGTGGCCGCGACCGGCGGCGAATTTCGTGAGGTCCCTCGGAGTGACGGGAATCCTCGGTGGCGCCAGTGACACCGGCCCAGCAGTTTCGCTCGGCGTGGAGATCCGGAACGTGGCGCCGCAGGCGCTGCAGCGGACGCTCTTCCCTTCGCATCCATCCGGAGCGCGGCCGGTGCGGCCGCAGGCGGAGCATGTGACGACGACTGCCATCGGACTCCTCCTCGTCGGGGAAAGCCCTTCAGTCCACCCCGCCAAGCTCGATCGCACTATGCACGGATACCGAGCGGACTATCTGTGGACTCGGGACCGGGCAAGCGGCTTTGCCAGCCCAAGTCCAGGGCCATTCCCGCCTCCTCAATCAGTCTTCTCTTCGCCAGCTTTGAGCATCTTGAGCAGTTCTTTGAGAATCGGACGGTAAATGGAGTTGTCCAGTCGTCTCGCATAATTGCGGCGGTACGTCCCGGCGGAGATGTGCTTCGTCAGCCACCGATTCTCCTCCAGCAGAACCCAGAGGTTATGGGTGGCCCTACAGCAGAAGCCGTGCAGTTCGCCCGCCTTGAGTCCTTCCAGTTTATGCTGCTTGCAGGCCGGACACCTACATTTACGGAGGATGTCCCATTCCTCTTCGGAAGGCTTTCGACCCCGCCACTTCCCCAGTTCCGCGATCATCCGTTCGCCGCTGCCGGGGAGTTGGACGATGCCTCGGGCGGCGCGGTTACGCCAGCCGCTCGAATCGACGGAGTCGAAGCCGAGGAGGGCGGTGAGGTGCAGCGTCGCCGTGCCGCCGACACCGAACACATGGATGGATTTCCCGGCGAACGCCTGCCGCACGTGCCGCAGGCCCGCGAGGACGTCGCTGTACGGCAGCGCTTTGGGTTTGCGAAGTAGGTTCGGAACGATGCCGCCCAGGGCGATGCACTCCTTCTTCGACAGCCTTTTATCCGATGTAATACACTCCGTATACTCCGTGATGTGCTTCCCGATATGGACAACGGGAACGTAGCCGTTGTGCTGGTACTGCCGGTTCACCTCCATTGTCTTGTCAAAGCACGAGCGCTGCATCTCCCCTGACATGCTGGGGGACGGAATGTAGTCCTGCGGGATGGGACGCCAATCGGGGTGCGCCTTCTCAACGAATGCCTCGTACTCCTCCAGGGGCGCTCCCCCGTCTTGGGTGGCGAAGTAGAAGGCGCCGTTGTCCAGGTAGATGTCGATCCCCTTGGGGACGCCGAGGTAGGCCCGCAAGCCCACGTCCATCGCCTTGTTGCGCCGCGCCTGCATCTTGTGGAAGTCCGCGTACGACGCCATCACCGCACGCAACTCAGGGAGGTAAAACGGGGACGAGGGGTCCCAGACTCTTGGTTGAAGGTTCTTCAGGCTCAATCCGGCGACGATCTGCACGAAGACTCCTTCTGGCGATGAAAGGTGCGCGGCATGCGCTCATCCACGGATTGAATGCGTGAAGGGGACTGATGTCGCAGCGCGATCAGAGCGGTCCTGGGATTGCTCGCCACGCGGAAACATTCCACGGCTCTCTGTACCTTACTGAACGAGCCAATCCCGGAGTGCAGCCAGGCGCTTTCCGAGCCCGCCGGCGAGCAGATCCAACCGAACATCCGCCGGGAGAAGTTCCGCGAGTCCGTTGAGGGTGGACCGATATTCCTTCCCCGCGCAAACGCCGACCGACCGCCAGGGGCGCGACCGCAGGATCCGCCTGACCGTCTCCAACACCTGCGGTCGCAGCCGCTCTGCCGACGTGCGAGACAGCCGCCGGTCGTACGGAGGGATCCTCCGGTCCGCCTCGATCAGGCCGTACTTCGCCGACAAGATCAGCACGGTCGGGGCCTCGGGTAAGTTCTCCCGGAGGTATTTCCGCAGGACGCGGAACGCCGGCCCGTCGTAGCGGTCGATGGCCGGAAGACAGCCTTTCGCTGGGGCCTTCCGTTGGGAGCAAGACAGGATCAGAAGGCGGTCCACCAGCCACCCCTTTCTTTCCCTGAATGGCACATCTCGCTATAACTCCTTGAATACGCATTCTTTCCGGCTCTCGGCATCTGGACTTCCGTACACAGCAGAATCTCTCACCGTCCCGGATTCACGGTCGTCCAGACACCCAACGGCCGTTTGCCAACGCCGCTATGCTTCAGATTGCGCTCGAATCGCCGGCTGTCTCCAGCTCTACCCGTTTGACGATTCTTCGTGCAGACGTGTAACACGACCGGGTTCTCGGGCCAAGGCACTGGAGCGGAGGGACGAGGTTCATTCGGGAGCCCTTGGAT
>JBBRIK010000126.1:0-8867 GCA_038221045.1 Gemmatales bacterium | reverse complement strand
ACGTCCTTCTCGGGGATCAGGGATCGGGGATCGGGCATGGGGAAGAAAAGACGTCTTTGGGTTCTTCCCGATCCCCGATCCCCGATCCCCGATCCCCGAAAATCACGGATTTCGGCCTCGCCAAGCGCCTCGACGTCGATTCGGGACAGACGCGGACTGGGGCCATCCTCGGAACTCCCTCGTACATGGCCCCTGAGCAGGCGCGCGGACAGAACCACAAGATCGGGCCGGCGGCCGACATCTACGCCCTGGGCGCACTGCTCTACGAAATGCTGACCGGCCGGCCTCCCTTCAAGGCCGACAGCGTTCTGAACACGCTCCAGCAGGTGACCACGATCGAGCCGGTATCGCCGCGTTCGCTCAACCCCGCGTTGCCGCGCGATCTGGAGACGATCTGTCTGAAATGCCTGGAAAAGGAGCCGGAGCGCCGCTATCCTTCCGCCCGCGTCCTGGCCGAGGACCTTCAGCGCTATCTCGACGGCAAACCCATCCTCGCCCGCCCTACCGGAGTGCTGGAACGCATCGCCAAATGGGTCAAACGCAGGCCCGCCGCCGCTGTACTGCTCGGCGTCAGCGGCCTGGCCCTGCTCGGCCTCGTGGCCGTCTGGGCCTTCTTCACGGTGCGGCTGCAAGAAGAGAAGCAACACGCTCTGGAGCAGCGCGACGAGGCACGCCGGCAGGAGGAGATTGCGCGGGAGCAGCGGAAAATAGCGCAGAGTCAGAGCGAACGCGCTGGCCGTATTCTCGCCATCGCTGCCGCCGCCGTCGATGATATCGCCATGAACGTTCGCTCGGCCAAGACGGATGAACTGGAGAGTGGCAACACCGGCTCGGTCCTGTTCAAGTTGGCCTGCTCGTACGCCCGCGCCTCAGCGACGCTGACGGCGGACGGCGAGCTTATCCTGGAGGATCGAACGCGGCTGGCGGAGCAGTATGCGGTCAGCGCCGTTCGCCTCCTTCGCTGCGCTCAGCAAGTCGGCTTCTTCAGGAGCGATCGGTTGCGGAACCGCAAGGAGTTGGAGTCGAACAACGATCTGACGTGTTTGCGCGGGCGGAATGACTTCAAGACCTTTCTGGCCGAGCTTCGGTGAACACTGCGCCGCTTGCGGCTTTGCGAAACACTGCAAAGCCGCAAGCGGCGAAGCGTTCATGGCAGACGTGTATAGCGTTGGGTTTTCCCCTTCGGGTCGGTCAATTCGAGCGTGTCTTTCGTCACCTTCAATTTCGAGCGATCCGTCATCGGCGTGTCGCGCACCGTGAACGTCACCTCAATATTGTTCTCGTCAATCAGCTTGAACGTCCCTGTGAAGCTTGCTTCACCCAGGGCGTTCTTCACCTTCATCGACGCCTTGCCGTCCGTGGTGAACTCCATCACGCCGACGGCCTCACGCTCGCCGGTCTTCTGTTTGATCTGCCATTTGCCGAGGAGCAACTTGCGAGTGTCGTCCCTGGCGTCGGCGGCCAGGGACGCTGGCACGGCAAGGAGCAACGCCCCGAGCAGCAGCGTTCGTCTCATGGGAATCGTTCCTCAAGGAGCAACCCGTTTGAACTTGAACACCTGCCCCATCGGGTCGGTCAGTTCGAGCGTCTCTTTCGTGACCTTCACTCCCTGCTTCAGTTTGATGGTCTTGCCGTCGAAGACCGTCTCCGTTTCGACGTTGTTGTCATCGAGGAAGGTGTAGGTCCCCTTGGGCTTGACGCCGCGAACGTCGATGTTCAACTTGCCATCTGTGGTGAACTCGGCCACGATCTTGAACTCGGTGTTATCCGTGCTTTTCTGGGTCGCCTCCCACCTGCCGACGATCATTTTTTTCGCGTCCTGAGCCGTGGCGAAGGTCGCCAGCAGCAACAGCGCGCCAGCGGCGAGCAGCGGAGAAAAAGTCCTCATTGTAACGCTCCCCTCTTGTGCGGAAGGATCAATCATGGCCATCATACTTTGCGCATCGATACAAGGAAAGGCCGGCTGAGGCGAGGAGATTCACCGATGACACGCGCCACGCTGATTGTGACGATTCTAAGCATTGTACCCGCACTGTCCGGACAGGAGCCAACACTCGCGGATCGGCTCAAGGAACTGGACGAGAAGACACTTTCCGCGGGACGGTTCAGCGAACGCATGCTTCCGCGTCTGCTCGGCGAGGATGCTCGCTCTCGGCGTGACGCCGTCAATCGTCGGGAGTCCGCGGCATGGGCGAAGATCACGACGCGCGAGGACTGGGAGGAGTTTCGCCGGCCCCGCCTACAGAAACTGATCGCCTCGCTCAACCTGCCGAAGACGCCGAACGAACCCGTTCGCTATCACGTCTCGGCCACCCTCAAGGGCGACGGCTATCAGCTCGAAAACCTCGTCTATCAGAGTGGCAATGGCCTCTGGGTTACCGCCAACCTTTATCTGCCGGCGAAGAAGCCGGCATCGATGCCGGGCCTGTTGATCTGTCACAGCCATCATGCCCCAAAGACGCAGGGCGAACTCCAGGACATGGGCGTGATGTGGGCGAAGCTCGGCTGTGCCGTCCTCATCATCGATCAAATCGGCCACGGCGAACGGCGCGTGCATCCCTTCATCGACGAGAAGTCGTATCCGGGCAAATTCCGGCCCAGCAGACAGGATTACTACTTCCGCTACAACGTCAGCCTTCAGCTCTACGCGGCGGGGGAGAGCCTGACGGGTTGGATGGTCGCGGACATGATGCGCGGCGTCGATCTGCTGCTGGCGAAGGGAGCGGACCGCAAGAAGCTCGTCCTTCTCGGCGCGGTCGCGGGGGGCGGCGATCCGGCAGCAGTGACGGCGGCCGTCGATGAGCGCATCGCGGGCGCGATCGTCTTCAACTTCGGCGGCCCCCAACCCGAGACGACCTACCCTCTGCCCGCGGACGCCGACAAGACGTTCAACTACGCTGGGGGTGGCTCGTGGGAATCCACACGAAATCTGCATCTGTCGGCGCGGGACGGCTTCCTGCCGTGGGTCATCGTCGGCTCCATCGCGCCGCGCCGATTGGTCCACGCTCACGAGTTCGTCTGGGACCGCGAAAACGATCCGGTCTGGAAGCGCCTGGAGACGATCTACAAACTGTATGACGTGCCGGATCGGCTCGCGGGAGCGCAGGGGAAGGGCCGGCTCTCCGGACAGCCGCCGCAGGCGAGCCATTGCACGAACATCGGTCCCATCCATCGTAAGGACCTGTATCCGGTCCTGAAGCGATGGTTTGACGTGCCTGAGCCGGAGAAGGAAATCCAGGATCGCCATCCGTCCGCCGACCTGCTCTGCTGGACTCGCGTGTTGAAGCGCGACTTGCAGCCGGAGACGCCCTGGAAGGCGGCGGCCCGTCGAGCCGATCTCGACGCCCGACAGAAGATGAAACGCATGCTCGACCGCGAAGCCGAGGCACGCCTGGGAATGGTGCGTGCGGAATGGCAGCCCTTGCTCGGCGACGTCAAGCCACGCGGACCGGGCAAGATCATCGGCAAGGCCAGCGAGAAGATCGGCGACGTGACGGCCGAGACGCTGTTGCTCCAGGCCGAGGAGAAGGTCCTGCTGCCGATGATCCTGTTGACGCCGGGCGGTCAGGGCAAGCACCCTGCCGTCGTCGGCGTCTGTCAGGAAGGCAAGCGCGAGTTCCTGAAACAGCGAGCCGGCGAGGTAGCGGAATTGCTGAAACAGGGCGTGGCCGTCTGCCTGATCGACGTTCGCGGCACCGGGGAGTTGAAGCCGGAAGGGGGACGCGGACGCGGCAGTTCGGCGACGTCGATATCCGCGACGGAATTGATGCTCGGCCAGACGATGCTCGGATCGCGATTGCGCGATCTGCGGACAGTGCTGGCCTGGCTCAGAACGCGTGAGGAGATCGATGCGAAGCGGTTGGCCGTCTGGGGTGAGTCGTTCGCTCCGGTCAACGCCGGCGACGCGAACCTGGTCGTGCCGCTCGACGCCGACAAGTTGCCGCCTCAGGCGGAGCCGCTCGGCGGACTGCTCGCGCTGTTCGCGCCACTATTCGAGGAAGGGTTGAAGGGAGCGTATGGACGTGGTGGCCTGAGCAATTACGCCTCTCTGCTGGAGGGGGCGTTCGTCTATGTGCCGCACGACGCGGTCGTGCCGGGAGCGATGAAGGCTGGCGACCTGGAGTTGATCGCTCAGGCGCTGGGCAAGAGGGCGTACCAGACAGGACGTGTCAACGGCTTGAACCGGGCCGTCCGCGAGGAGAATAGCGAACCGCCCGTGCGATGGTTGACGCGCGCGCTCAAGGATTGAGCCATTTGCGGCGTGGCGGCGAACCCGCTACGCCGCAAACGGCAATTTATCACGCGGCCGCAGCCTCGTCTTCGTCCATGACGAACGGACTGTTGGGAATGTTCTCGTGACGAATCTCGTCCACGGGGTCCTGCTTGCCCCAGCCCTTGAACAGACGATTGGGGCAGTTGAACACCAGGCCGGGAACGTCGCCGACGTTGCGATACGCATGAACGACGCCAGGCGGCACGATGACCGACATCGGCCCCGAGGCGCCGACGGTCTCGACCTGCACGACGCCATACGTCAGCGAGAAGGGGCGGGCGTCCCAGAGGTAGAGCTTGAAATCGGAGGGGCCGAAGAAGCAGAAGCAGTCGGCCTGATCGACGTGTTCGTGCGGCCCGCGCGCTACTCCTGGTTCCGTGACCGAGGCGTAGGCCATCGTCGGCTGGAACTCGGGACTCAGTTCATCGTGGCGAAACAGTTCGCAGAGCCAGCCGCGCTGGTCGTGGAACTTTGAGAGAGGTTTCCAGACGATGCCGTCGATCCTTCCGGGAGTGAATCGCATGAGGGTCGCTCTCCATAGCGGTTTCATGCCCCTCTGTCCTTCGCCCCTGGGTGAAGGTGGGGATGAGGGGTCAAGCGGGTAAGGTACTCACCAGCAGCGCCACGCTCGGCCGCGGTTCCAGCGTCATCGCATTCAGGCACGCGGGCAACAGCCAGGTCTGACCGGGACTCAACTCCGTTTTGCCGAGGCGGGCTGCTCCCTGGGTCAGCGTCAGTATCTGCGTCCTGCCTGTTCCTCCACAGACAAACGGCTTGCCGGCGCGAAGGAACTCCAACTCAAAATACGGACAGTTCACCAGCGGCTGTCTCTCCAACTCTCCAAACGAACCGCTATTGTAATCGCGAACGCGAATCGGCTCAATCGGACCCTGGCCCCAGTCGATGCACGCGAGGGCTTGCTCGATGTGCAGGGTGCGCGAGTGTCCCTGGGCGTCGCGGCGGTTCCAGTCGAAGAGACGGAACGTCGCGTCGCTGGTTTGTTGCACCTCGGCCATCAGGACGCCGCCCCCGACGGCATGGACGGTGCCGGCCCGAAGGAACAAACAATCGCCGGCACGCGGCTCGAAACTGTGCAGACAGTCGGCGACAGTCCCATTCGCCAGCGCTTCGCGCATTCGAGACTCATCGACGCCGGGGCGCAGTCCGGCGTAGACCCGGCTGCCCGGCCTGGCATCGAGGATGAACCAGGCTTCGGTCTTGCCGCCCTCGCCGGGCCAGAGAGTCCGCACGGCTTCGTCGTTGGGATGTACCTGAACGGAGAGCCAATCGTTGGCGTCGAGCAGTTTGATGAGCAGAGGAAAGATGGAATATCGAGCGGCGGCGGAACCCAGCAGCGGTTCGCGCCAGCGGCGCATCAGATCGCGGAGCGTCTGGCCCGCGAACTCGCCCTGCGCGACCCGGCTGGAATGGCTGGCGTGATCGCTGATTTCCCATGCCTCACCGTAGGGTTCGCTCCCCGGCAGCGGCTTGCCCAGCACCTCGGCCAGACGCCGGCCTCCCCAGACCATGGGTCGCAGGTAGGAATCGAAGTGGAGCGGTTGATCCAACACCAGAGCCTCCCCCGGTCCCAAATCCCAAATCCCAAATCCCAAGGACCAATGACCAATCCGTCATTCGCTCCCCTTCAAGGCGCCCCAGGCGCCATCCGCACTACCTCGCAAGGGGAGAACTTCGTTGTTGGTCATTGGTCATTGGTCATTCATGTCAGGCTGCCTGACTGATTGCCAGATGCTGAGAGTTCCGGTACGCCTGGATGACCTCGTCGGGCTGTCCCATCATTTTCATACAACCGTGATCCATCCACAAGATGCGATCGCACATCTCCTGGATCGCGGTCAGATCGTGACTGACGAGGACCATCAGATGCGCCTGAGAAATCAACTGGCGCATGCGAGCCTTGGCCTTGGTCTGAAAGGCGAGATCGCCTGCTCCCAGCGCCTCGTCGATCAGCAGCACCTCCGGCTCGATGGACGTGGCGATCGAGAAAGCCAGCCGCACCATCATGCCTGCCGAGTAGAAGCGGACAGGCATTTTGAGGAAGTCGCCCAGCTCGCTGAAGTCCGCGATCTCCTGAGCCTTGGCCTCGACCGTCCGCGGCGTCTCGCCTTGCAAGTAACTCCGATAGCTGATGTTCTCCCAGCCGCTCGCTTCCATCTCGAAGCCCAGGGTGATGTCGAAGAGCGAGCAAATCTTGCCCTCAATCGAGCGTGTCCCACTCGTCGGAGGATAGACGCCGGCCAGCAGTTTCAGCAGGGTACTCTTGCCCGCGCCGTTGTGGCCGATGATCCCCAGCCGATGGCCTTGCTCGACCGCGAGACTGACGTTCCGCAGCGCCTTCACCTCGATGCGCGGATTGACCGAGGGCCGGAACAACTGCTTGACCAGGTAATCCTTCAGAGTGACCTTGGTCTGCTGGCGGACGCTGAACGTCAGGCTGACGTCGTCCAGGATGATTCGAGCCATGGGTATCTCAGGGGTCTCGGTTACAGATGGAAAATCACCCGGCGTTCGAGCCGCGCCAGGGCATACGACGCCAGTACCAGCGCCACCACAACGATCGTACCCGCCTTGGCATAGAGTTGCAGCGAAGGCACCGCGCCCTCGAGTAGGGGCATGCGGATCAGATCGAGAAACGGAAAGACGGGATTGAAGGAGAGAAATTTGAGGATCGTACTCCCCCGCATGTCCAGGGGGTTGTAGAAGATCGGGGTCATGTAGAACAGAACCTGAAAGGCGATCTCGGTGAGATGGCGGGTGTCGCGGAAATACACCGTGGCCAGCCCGCCCAGCACGGCCAGCGCCCATCCCAGCATCAGCAAGAGCAGACAGGAGGGCAGCAGACTCACCAGGGCCGTCGCGCTGCTTCCGCCGCCCAGACTCGCCGCGAGAATCAGGCAGAGAAACAGGGCAATCAGAAAATGGAACATCGTTCCCAGGGCGATGCGCAAGGGATAGATTGCCAGGGGCACCGGTTGCTGGCGAATATAGGATTCCGCCTGGAAATAGCAGTTGCAGCCGCTCACGGCCGAAGTGAGCAGAAAGTTCCAGCACGCCAGCCCCGTCAGGACGTACAGACCATAGCTGGCAGGGTCTTTGTGAAAAACGGTGGCGAAGACGATGGTGAAGATGGCCGTCATGGCGATGGGGTGCAGCAGCGACCAGCCCATGCCGAGGACCGAGCCGCGATAGCGCGAGCGAAGGTCCATCTTGACCAGCGATAGCCAGAAGTAGCGATAGCGCCAGATGCCCTGGCAGTAAGCAAGCATGCGTCGCCCTTCTCTTCCGTGAGGAGGCTCCACGCCGTCCATGCGGCGCCGAAGGAAGCACAGAAGTATCATTCGGCGAACGAAAAATCAACGAATCCTTCCGAGAGTGAGAAGCCGGGGAAGAGGCCGAAACGGCAAGCCCCCAACTGTTCCGCGTTTCGCGCTCTTCCCTCTGCCACCCGCAGGCTATAATCCCTGCGATCCCTTACCCACACTCCCGAGCCACCCTGCCATGACATTCTCACGCCGCCAGTTCCTTGCCGCAGCTACTGTCCCTTTCCTGCCCGCCGCCGCCAGCGCCATCGAGCCAATCCGCCGCAACGGCAAGCCGCACCTGCGCCTCAGCCTCGCCGCTTACTCCTTCCGGCAATACCTCGACCTCAAGAAAAAGCCGAAGCCCGACATGAACCTCGAGGACTTCGCCGACCTCGCCGCCTCGCTCGAACTCGACGCGATCGAGCCGACCGCCTACTACTTCGCCGACACCTCGCCGGCCTATCTGGCGAAGCTGAAAGCCCATTGCACCCGCCTCGGACTCGACGTCAGCGGCACCGCCGTCGGCAATGACTTCTGTCATCCCGAAGCGGACAAGCTCAAGAACCAACTCAAGTACGTCAAGGACTGGACCGAACGGGCCTCGATCCTGGGAGCGAAGACCGTCCGCATCTTCGCCGGCAGCATCAAGAAGAACGACACCGAGCAGCAGGCGATCCCGCGCTGCGTCGCAGCCATCGAGGAAGCCTGCGAACATGCGGCCAAGTACGGCGTCCTGCTCGCCCTGGAGAACCACGGCGGCATCACGACGACGGCGGATCAGATGCTGGCGTTGGTCAAGGCGGTCAAGCACGATCACTTCGGCGTCAACCTCGACACCGGCAACTTCCACACGACCGATCCCTACGCCGACCTGGCGCGCATCGCTCCCTATGCCGTCACGGTCCAGATCAAGACAGAGATTCAGCGGGCCGGCAAGGAGAAGGAAGACGCGGACCTACAGAAGTTGCTCGACATCCTGCGCGAGGCAAACTATCGCGGCTATGTCGCTCTGGAGTACGAAGCGAAAGAGGACCCGAAGACAGCAGTGCCGCGCCACGTTGCGACGCTGCGAAAGCTGGTCGTCAAATGAGGTGGGGCGAGCCGTAGCGCGTCTGCGGTACGGCTCGACGGGCCAGACGGGTTACTTCTCCGCGAGAAGTTTCTTGATCATTTCCTCGACGGCATCCGCGTTGGCCTTGCCGGAGCCGACCTTCACCAGGCGCACGTTGCCCTTGCGGTCGATCAGCACGACCGTGGGGATGCCGGTCACC
>JBBRIK010000125.1:0-8901 GCA_038221045.1 Gemmatales bacterium | reverse complement strand
TTGATCTTCTCGACTAGCGGATTCTCGAACAGCGGTATCAGCCGTGCAAGGGTGGCCTGCGTGTCCAGCCGCGTTTCGCCCTCGGGAGCGCGGACCGGGAGATAGTAGGCTTCTTCTTCCTTCCAGCAGAAGGACAGGCCGACGAGGTCGCAGCGCAGCGGATCGAGTTCGGTCGTCTCCAGATCGACGGCGAACCGCTTCTGGACGTTGAGCAGACCGAAGAAGCGCTCGAACTCTTCCGGCGTATCGACCAGGTGATAGACCGCTTTCCACTCCGGGGCCGGCTTGCTCTCGGCCGGCTTCTGTTCGGCATTCTCGGGAGCGTTCGCGCCGAAGGGGAACAGTTCCGGGCCATCGAAGAGGCCGGGCTGATGGCTGGCCGTCTCCGCCGCGCCGGCGCGTATCTGGGGAAGGAGGCTGCTGAGGTCCCACTCCTGAAAGCGCTTCGCGGCCAGTTCCTGATTGATCGGCTGGAGTTTCCACCCCTCCCAGTCGAACTTGATCGGTACGTCGTTCTTCAGACGGACGAGGTTGCGGCTGGTGTCGAACAACACCGAGGCGCCCCGAATGCTCTCTTGCTTCTTGCCGGGGACCTCGTCGAGGTGAGCCATGAGCTGGGCAAGGGTGCCATATTGTTGTAACAACTTGGCCGCGGTCTTGACGCCGACGCCGGGGACGCCGGGGACGTTGTCCACGGAGTCGCCGGTGAGGATCTGCAAATCGACGACCTGTTCGGGAGTCACTCCCCAGTCTTCGAGCAGCTCGGCCCGTCCGAAGACGAGCCGTTTGCGGAGGTTGTACATCTGCACGCGATCGTCGATCAACTGCCGGCAATCCTTGTCGCTGGAGCAGATCCAGACGTTGAAGCCTCGTTCGGCGGCAGCCTTGGCGACGGTCGCGAGGAGATCGTCGGCCTCGAAGCCCGGAATGCCGAGCGTCGGAATCGCGAGCGCCTCCAGCGACTGATGGATGAGCGGCAACTGGATGGCAAGGTCGGGCGGCATCGGTTCGCGATGGGCCTTGTAGTCGGGATAGAGATCGTTGCGGAATGTCTTTTCGGACAGGTCGTAAGTGACGACGAGGGCGGCCGGCTTCATGCCGCGCAGCGCGAGCATGTCCCTCGTGAAGCCATAGAGGGCGTTGGTCGGCATCCCCGACGCGGTGCTCATGCCGCTGCGCGAGGTGGCGTGATAGTGCTGGTAGATGAGGGCGTGGGCATCGACCAGGATCATGCGGCCAGGTTGTAGTTCTGAAACGGCGATGGCTCATCCACCCGGAAAATGGACCGGCTTCCTGTCCGTATCGGTACATGAATAAAGGAGAACTCAGCGATCCCGAATGCGCCAGAGGATCTGGCGACAGGTGCTACTCAACTCGACGGGGACTCGATTCGTCCGCTCACGGTCAGGGGGAAACGATCCGTTCGTCTCGATTGCAGGTCATGGACGCGGTCAGGAATAGAACGCCGAGCGAAGTCGGACTGTTCGCCGAGAAGCAAGAGAGGGGGAACGGGGGATCAAAATCGCGAGCGAGTGGTCATGCAGATAATGGACGAACGAGTCGCAAGAGTTTTGCGGGTTCTTCATTCATCTACAGAGAGTCTAAGGTTCCCCGTTTGCGCTGTCAAGCCTGAATTACCGCCCCATCCCGCTTCGCTGGATCTATTCGGCAGAGTCGGCGCGTCCCCCCGCGATTGCCCGGTCTT
The DNA here is from genome assembly GCA_038221045.1 of Gemmatales bacterium. Lineage (GTDB taxonomy): Bacteria > Planctomycetota > Planctomycetia > Gemmatales > Gemmataceae > JBBRIK01. The sequence continues at coordinate 7,196 of JBBRIK010000125.1, read as the reverse complement.
CGCGGTCAATTTCGTTGACAGTCCGCAACTATCCTTTAGACTGAATAGGTCCGATCCTTTCTCCGCATCGCCCCTCGTGTGCGAGGCCCGTTGAATCATGGCCCCCAAGTCCAAAGTAGCCACGGGCGAATCCAAACGCGCCCTTGTCGTCATTCTGGTCTTCTTCATCCTCGCCACCATCGGGGCGGCTGTCGCGGCCTACTACGGCTTCGCCGAGCAGGAGAAGCTGACCAAGGCAGCCGAGGCAGCCAAGAAAAAAGAGCAGGTCGCCAACGAGGAACGCGACTGGTACCTCTTCCAGTCCGGCATTCTGCGTGCCTATCTCGGCTCTCCGGCCGCACCGGGTTCACCCGTCGCCGACGAACTGGCCAAAAAACCGCAATTCGACGCCGGAACGAATTATCAGAAGCAGAAAGACTATGCCGAGTTCAAGGAAATCGCGGCCAAGCTCAACACTCGATCGGCCTGGGATGCGGCCAAGGGCGCTCCAAAGGAGCCTTTTGAGGCCGTGCTGAAGGAATTGCAGGGCAAGCTCGACGCCAAGGAGAAGGAGATCGCCAAGGCCAACGACGAGACCGCCATCACTCGCGTCCAGCGAACCGCGACGCAGACGGACCGGACCAAGGATCAAGCCGCCTTCAATGCCGCCGTCGCCAAGGCCATTCAGGATTTCAAGGACGAAGGCAAGAAGTACGACGACCGTATCGCCAAACTCGAAAAAGACCTCGCAACAGCCGAGGACAAGAAGAACGACACCTTCTTCAAGCCCATCGTGGAAGAGAATGAGAAGCTGAAGAAGGACGTCATCGCCCTGAACGCGCGGGTCAAGGACCTGGACGCCAGGCTGTCCGACAAGACGACCACCACGACTGTGGCGGGAACGGGAATCGGGCAAGAGAAGCCGGCCGAGATGACGGAACGCGGCAAGGTCCTCCGCGTCCATATCAATCCGCGCAAACTGACGATCGATCTGGGCAAGATCCACGGCCTGACGGCGCAGACGACTTTCGCGGTTCACGGCCATCAGACCAACGGCAAGCCGCGCGCCCGCAGCAAGGCCAACATCGAGGTTATCAACGTCAATGAGACGACATCGGAAGCTCTGGTAACCGAGATCTTCCATCCCGACCCGAACACCGATTTCATCAGCATCGGCAAGCGCAAGACGATCGACTTCACCAGCAAGGACTATTCCGATCCGATCGTCGATGGCGACGCTCTGATCAACTCCGCGTGGAACCCCAACGCCAAGACGCACATCGTTATTGTTGGCATGATCGATCTTTACGGCACCGGCGCGATCAGTCTGGCGTCGCTGGTCCAGATCCTGGAGCGGCAGAATATCATCGTCGATGCCTACATCGATCCGCTCGACGGGGCCATCAAGGGCCGCGGTCTGAGCCGGCGGACGGATTTCGTCCTTCTGGGCACCAAGCCGACGGGCAAGGAACCGGGTGGGCCGCGCGACGGCGAGACGCTCAAGGCGATGGAGGCCAACTACGACAAGCTCCTCAACGATGCCAAGCAGACCGCCATTCCGCTGAAGCAACCGCACGCCTTCTTCCGCGAGACCGGCTTCAACCTGCCGAAGTCCGCCGTGTCGGATTGACCGCGACCTCCGCTTGCGGCGTAGCGAACAGGATCGCTACGCCGCAAGCGGCGATGGTTGATAGAATCCTCCGCGAAGGAGGATTGCCGGTGCGAGCACTTCATTTCGATTGTTTCAGCGGCATCAGCGGCGACATGACGCTCGCTGCCCTCCTCGACGCTGGGGCCGATGCCGATCGGGTCCGCGCTTCTCTCGCCTCCCTCGGTTTGCCAATCACTCTGGAGATCGAGAAGACACGCAAGGGCGGCTTCGCGGCCACCACCATCCGCGTCGTCGCGCCCGAGGAACACGAACACCGCCATCTCGACGACATCGACAAAATCCTTCGCCGTGGTTCTCTGTCCCCCGCGCAAGTCGAGTTGGCCCTGCGGATCTTCCACAACCTCGCCGTCGCGGAAGCTGAAGTCCACGGGATGCCCCTTGAGCGCGTCCATTTCCACGAAGTCGGAGCGCTCGACAGCATCGCCGACATCGCCGGCGTCGCCATCGCCCTCGACGTTCTGGGCATCCAGCGCGTCACTAGCCGATCCGTGCCGCTCGGAACGGGGACGGTCAAGTGCGCTCATGGGACCATGCCGATTCCCGCTCCCGCGACGGCGAACCTGCTGCGCGGAGTGCCGCTGGCGGCGACGACGCTCAAAGGCGAACTGACGACGCCGACGGGGGCAGCGATCCTGAAGACGGTGGTGCAGGAATGGGTCGAGCAGCCAGTGATGCGGATCGAGAGCATCGGCGTCGGCGCGGGAACGCGCGACTATCTCGAACAGCCGAATGTCCTGCGCGTCTTCCTCGGTGAAAGTGAGGAGGCCGCGAACTCGGCGGAGCGCGATCAGGTCTGGATGGTGGAGACGAACCTCGACGACGTGCCGGGCGAGGTGATCGGCTACTGTTTCGAGTTGCTCTTCGCCGCTGGCGCTCTGGACGTGTTCACGACGGCGATTTCGATGAAGAAGAATCGCCCTGGTGTTCGGCTCAGTGTACTGGCCGTCCGCGACGCGATTGCTAATCTGGAGACGATTCTGTTTCGCGAGACAGGCACCCTTGGGGTTCGGCGTCATGCGGTCGAGCGCAGCAAATTGCGGCGCGAGGCCGTGACCATCGAGACGCCGTGGGGTCCGGTGCAGGCGAAGCGCGGCTGGCGCGAGGGTGTCGAGACCCTGATGGGCGAGTACGAGGACTGCGCTCGCATCGCCCGCCAGCACAATGTTCCCCTGCGAGAGGTTTACGCGGCGATCCATCATCGAGGGTAGTTCTCCTGTGTGAGATTGGCGAGCGGGGTCAGTAATGACCCCGGTTTGACGAACTACCGGGGCCATTACTGGCCCCGCTCGCCTGGCGAATCGGACCATCGCACAGAGAAGAATCAGAGGAGGAGAGACGATGGAATCGAAGCCTCAATCGGGGCCTGTCTGGCACCCAGAGCAACCGGCTGGCACGTCCTCTCTCGAACCCCGCGACGTGGACGTGTGCGTAGTCGGCGCTGGCATTGCTGGGATGTCCACAGCCTACTGTCTCGCGCGCGAGGGAGTTCGCGTCCTGGTCCTTGATGCTCGATCCGTTTGCAGTGGGCAGACCGCCCTGACCACCGCGCATCTCGCCACCGCCCTCGACGACCGTTACTACATCCTCAAGCGCGAGCGCGGCGGGAAGGCGGCGCGCCTGGCTGCCGAGAGCCACTCGGCTGCGATCGATTTCATCGAGGATATTGTCAGCCGCGAGCAGATCGACTGCGATTTCGTCCGCGTTGACGGATACCTTTTTGCCGAGTCCGGCAAGTCGCCCCGCGTCATCGAACGCGAGAGCCGGGCCGCCCGCGATGCCGGCCTTGCCGTCGAGATGCTGTATCGAGCGCCGCTGGAGGAGTTCAACACCGGTCCCTGTCTGCGTTTCCCGCGTCAGGGACAACTCGACCCGCATCGCTACCTCGCCGGCCTGGCGCGAGCCGTCCTCCGGCTGGGCGGGCGGATTGTGACCGGGGCGCGCGTCAAGGCGGTACGAGGAGGAGACCTGCCGCGCGTCAAAATTGAAGGCGGCGGAGTCGTTCGGGCCGGTTCCGTGGTCGTTGCGACGAACAGCCCCATCAGCCGCGAACTCGCCATCCATCTAAAGCAGGTCCCCTACATCACCTATGTGGTGGCCCTGACCGTGCCGCGTGGAGCGATCCCTCAAGCGCTCTACTGGGACACGGCCGATCCTTACCACTATGTGCGTCTGCATTCACGCGCTGGAGTGGACCATCTCATCGTGGGCGGGGAAGACGAGCGGCCGGGAGAAACGGGCGATCCCGATAGATGCTTTCAGCGTCTGGAGAAGTGGACGCGAACTCGCTTCCCTTGTGCCGGCGAGGTGACGCATCAGTGGTGCGGTCAGGTGCTGGAGACGTTCGACGGATTGGCCCTCATCGGCCACGATCCCGGCGCGAAACACGTCTACATCGCGACCGGCGACTCGGGCATGGGGATGACACATGGGACCATCGCCGGCCTGATGTTGACCGACCTGATTCAGGGCCGCCGCAACCCCTGGAAGAAGCTGTATAATCCGTCCCGCGGGCCAGGCGAGGCGCTGAGCGATTTCTTCAGCACCGGCCTCGACGTGGCCTCCGGCTACTCTGACTGGCTTTCCCTGGGCGAAATCGACTCCCTGGACGACATCCATCCCGGTTCCGGAGCCATCGTGCAGGATGGGTTGGAGAAGCTCGCCGTCTACCGGGACGAGGCCGGCCGGCTGGAAGCGTGCTCGGCTATCTGCCAGCACATGAGCGCCGTCGTCGCCTGGAATGACGCCGCGAAGACGTGGGACTGTGCGGCGCATGGGTCGCGCTACGACTGCCACGGAAAGGCCATCAACGGTCCGACGACGAGCGATCTGCCGTCTTGCGACCCGCCGGGGGAGTAGTGTTTCGGAAGAGGTTTGGATCTCCAGTTGTGAGAGTGTCATGCCATCGTCGAGCGAGATTCGCCAGCAGTTCATCGACTTTTTCGAGAAGAAGCACGGCCATACGTTCGTGCCGTCGTCGAGTGTGGTACCGCACGGCGATGAGACGTTGCTGTTCACGAACGCAGGGATGAATCAGTTCAAGGACGTCTTCCTCGGCACCGGCTCACGGCCCTACAAGCGTGCGGCGAACACGCAAAAGTGCATCCGCGCCGGCGGCAAGCACAACGACCTCGACGACGTCGGCAAGGACACCTATCACCACACGTTCTTCGAGATGCTCGGCAACTGGAGCTTCGGCGACTACTTCAAACGCGAGGCGATACGCTGGGCGTGGGAGTTGCTGACGGAGGTCTGGAAGCTCGACAAGTCACGCCTGCACGCGACCGTCTTCGAGGGCGATCCTTCCTCGGGTGTCGAGCGCGACGACGAGGCAGCGTCGCTGTGGCGCAGCGAGACGGACATCGATCCGGCGAACATCCACTGGGGCAACAAGAAGGATAATTTCTGGGAGATGGGAGAAACGGGTCCATGCGGTCCCTGCACCGAGATCCACATCGACCTGACGCCGGATAAGAGCGGCGGCCCTCTCGTCAACAAGGGGACGCCGAAGGTCATCGAGATCTGGAACCTCGTCTTCATCCAGTTCAACCGCGCGGCGGACAAAACGCTGTCGCCATTGCCGGCGAAGCACGTCGATACCGGCATGGGCTTCGAGCGCGTGACGGCGGTGTTGCAAGGCAAGACGAGCAACTACGACACGGACGTCTTTAGCCCGATCCTCGAGGCGATCGGGGAACTGACCGGGAAAAAATACACTGGCCGGCTGGATGATAGAACAGACATCGCTTGCCGTGTCATCGCCGACCATCTCCGCATGCTGACGTTCGCGATCACCGACGGCGCACTTCCAGACAACAAAGGTCGTGGTGCTGTCATACGAAGCGTCTTGCGCCGCGCGTTCCGCTTCGGCTATCAAAGATTCGACCAGCGCACACCGTTCCTTTATAGGCTGGTGCCTTCGGTCGTGGAACACATGGGTGGAGCTTTCCCGGAATTAAGGGACAACCCCACCCGTGTTCAGGAGATCGTGAGAGGCGAGGAAGCGGACTTTCTGCGAACCATCGAACGCGGTTTCAAGAAATACGAAGAGGCCAAGAAGCGGGCAATCGCGATTTGGGAACGCGACAAGGGAAAGGCAGAGAACTCCGAGAGGCCGTTCCTGTCTGGCCAAGACATCTTCGATCTTCACACGACGTTCGGTTTCCCGTTGGACTTAACTCGGCAGATGGCAGAAGAAGACGGGTTGGACATCGACGAGGTCAACTACCAATTCTGCATGATGGAGCATGCTGAGAAATCCCGGTACAAGAAGGTGGCCGAGGAGGCAGAGAGGATCACGGGGATTCTCCCGCCAACCGATGATCGAGCGAAATGGAAGGGCTTGAAGACAGAAGGAACGATCCTGGGCTGGGTGCAAAACGGTGAGTTCGTCTCCTCGGGCGCACTTCAGCTCTCCCCCACTGGCGAGCGTGTGGGGCTGATCCTCGATAGGACCTGTTTCTATGTGGAACAGGGCGGTCAGGTGGGAGACGTTGGACTCATCGAAACCTCGACAGGCATTTTTCGGGTTGGCGAACCCAAGCGCGTGGGTGACTCCATTTTGCATCTGGGAGCGGTCCATCAAGGGTCCATTTCCGTTGGACAGGAAGCACGCCTCGAAGTGGACGATGTGCGCAACGACACCATGCGCAACCACACCGCGACGCATCTGCTCAACTGGGCGCTGCGGCGCGTCCTCGGCGATCACGTCGAACAGAAGGGATCGCTCGTCGATGCCGAGAAGACGCGTTTCGACTTCGCGCACGATGCCCCGATCAAGCCGGAGGAAATCGCCGAAGTCGAACGCCTCGTCAACCAGAGGATCTACAGCGACCTGCCCGTCACGCCCATCACCATGCCGCTCGCCCAGGCGAAGACGCTGCCCGGCGTCCGCGCCGTCTTCGGCGAGAAGTATCCCGATCCGGTCCGCGTGCTGATGATCGGGCCAAGCAAACCGGACGAGGCAACGCCGGAACACTCGGTCGAGTTTTGCGGCGGCACCCATCTGCATCACACCGGCGAGGCGGGTTTCTTCAAGATCGTCGGTCAGGAACTCGTCGGCAAGGGCGTCCGCCGCATCATCGCCGTCACGGGTAAGGGGGCAGTCGAGGCGGTGCAGCGGCTGGCGTCGGTGATCGACGATCTGACGGCGCGATTCAACTGTCGTCCGGAGGAAATCGGTTCGCGCATTGCGACCTTGCAGGAGGAGAACAAGAAGCTCCAGCAGCAGCTCAAGAAGGGAGCGGCCAGCGACCTGCGCGGTGTGGCGGATCGTCTGCTCGCCGAGGCGGTGGAGTGCAACGGCGCGAAGATCATCGCCGGCGTGGTCCCGCCGGCCTCGTCCGAGCAGGTCCTGCAGGAAATGGATCGGCTGCGTCAGAAAGCAGTCAGTGCCGTCGTTGTGGTTGGCTGGGCGGAGGAGGACAAGGTCTTTCTGATGGCCGGAGTGACAGACGACCTGGTCAAGAAGGGCGCGCACGCGGGCAATCTCATCAAGGGTGTGGCCCCAATTGTCGGTGGCAAGGGCGGCGGCAAGCCGAACATGGCC
>JBBRIK010000124.1:0-8911 GCA_038221045.1 Gemmatales bacterium | reverse complement strand
GCATGGCGACACTCACCGGCGCCGAAGCACTCGGATGGGCTGACGAGACCGGCAGTCTCAGGCCTGGCAAGTCTGCCGATCTCGTTGTCGTGCCGCTCGCCTCATCCAATGAGAGTGACCCTCATCGTCTCGTCTTTGCATCCCCGCATCCCGTCCGCGCCGTCCTCTTTCGTGGGCAGTGGACGCATGACAAGCAAGGTGAACTTGCGCTCCCCTGCTAAGCCGCAAGCGGCGTTCTTCTCTTGATTCCCGCGCCCTCGCCGCTAAGAAACCTGAACAGCATTGACTGACATCTTCGAGTCCTCCAGGGTAGGAATAATGTCGACTCCGACCGGGTATCTCAGTCTCGTTCTCCACGCCCATCTGCCGTTCGTGCGCCATCCCGAGTACGACGACTTCCTCGAAGAAGACTGGCTCTACGAGGCCATTACCGAGACCTATATCCCGCTTCTCGAAGCCTTCGACGGCCTCGAGCGCGATGGCGTCGATTGGCGGCTGACCATGTCGGTCACGCCCACCCTCGCCGCCATGCTCAGCGATCCGCTGCTGCAATATCGCTACGTCCAGAAGATCGACAACCTCATCGCCCTCGCGGGCAAGGAAATCGAGCGCACGCGCTGGGAGCCCGAGTTCAACGATCTCGCCCGGATGTATCTCGATCGCTTCACGCGCTGCCGGGACGTCTTCGTCAAGCAATACGGCAACAATCTGCTCAATGGCTTCCGGCGGTTCTTCGAGAGCGGCAAGCTCGAACTCATCACCTGCGCCGCGACGCACGGCTTCCTGCCGATGATGAATGTCAACGAGCAGGCGCGCCGCGCTCAGATCGAAATCGGCTGCCGGGAGTTCGAGCGCCACTTCGGCAAGCGACCGCAGGGCATCTGGCTGCCGGAGTGCGGCTACATCGAGGGCGTCGATGAGCTGCTGCGCGACAGCGGCATCCGCTACTTCTTCACCGACACGCACGGCGTCCTGTTCGCCGAGCCGCGGCCGCGCTACGGCGTCTACGCTCCCATTCTCTGCCCCAAGAGCCGGGTCGCCGTCCTAGCACGCGATACGGAATCGTCGAAGCAAGTGTGGTCGGCCATCGAGGGCTATCCCGGCGACTTCATCTATCGCGACTTCTACCGCGACGTCGGTTTCGATCTCGACTACGAGTACCTCAAGCCGCACCTGCACGAGAACGGCATCCGCAGTTTCCTCGGCATCAAGTACTACAGCATCACCGGACGGACCGATCAGAAGGCGGCGTACAATCCCAGGGCGGCGCGGGACAAGGCGGCCGAACATGCGGGCAACTTCATGTTCAACCGAGAGAAGCAGGTCGAGTGGCTCGCCGGCTCGATGGACGGCCGGCCGCCGTTGATTCTCGCTCCGTATGACGCGGAACTGTTCGGCCACTGGTGGTTCGAGGGACCGGACTGGATCAACTTCCTGCTCCGCAAGATACACTTCGATCAGCAGACCGTGAAGATGATCACGGTGCCGGAATACCTCGACCGCTATCCCAACCTGCAGGTCTCCCAGCCGGTCATGTCGAGCTGGGGCCACAAGGGCTACGCGGAAGTTTGGTGCGAGGCCTCCAACGACTGGATCTATCGTCACCTGCACGAAGGGGCCGACCGCATGGTCGAGCTGGCTCGGGCCTTCCCCGAGGTGGCGCCGCTGAAGCGCCGCGCTCTCAACCAGGCCGCGCGCGAGCTGCTGCTGGTCCAGTCCAGCGACTGGGCCTTTATCATGAAGACGGGGACGATGGTCGAATACGCCAGCCAGCGGACCAAGGTCCATGTGCTGAACTTCAACCATCTCTACGAGCAGATCAAGCACGATTCGATCGACGAACCCTGGCTGTCCGAAATCGAACGGCGGCACAATCTGTTCCCGGACCTCGACTATCACATCTTCGCTTGAGGTGCGTTCGGAGAGGTTGGGATTGTTTTTTCAGGCTCCCCTCCCGACAATCGGGGTAATGGTGACGGACCACCAGGAAGCGTCGGGCGCAAGGAGGCGCCCCGGAGCATGGGAGCCGCTCAACTTATTCGTCGAGTCCGCGCCTGCCTGGGGCGATGGGCGCCGGCCGGCAGCCGGCGGCGGGCCGTCCTTGCCCATCTCTACACGGTGCTGGACCGCATCCGCCACGGAAGCCCCCACGGTAAGTATCCGCCGCGTCCGAAATCCGTCTCGCCGCTTTACGATCCCTTCGACGCGACCACCCTCGCTCCATTCCTGGCCAGGCATCGCGTCCGCCTCCCTGACGGCGTCTCGAGTCCTCTCGACAAGGACAATGCACCGCGCGCCATCCTCAGCGTATTGCTGAGCCGGCCGGACCTTCGGCAACGGTTCCCGCTCTCTCTGCGCGAGGGAGGCACAGGACCATTCGCGAACTGGCTCCGAAGCGATGAAGCCCGACAGCAGGGCATCAGGCTCCACGACGCGGTCGTTATGATCGAGACGCTGGCGACGAAGGCCGGCCTGCGCGTACTGCACTGGTACGATCACGAGCCAAAAGCGAAATTGCAATTCCCTCTGGCTCTCACTCCCGAAGAGGCGACTCTCTTCCTCGATTGGGCGCTGAAGCCGCCCGTCCCGCAACTCCTGAACGTCAGCGCCGACGATGTTCTCTGGTTCTTCTTTGCAACCGCTCAGGATCCCGCTTGCGGGCTGGCCGATACGTTCGTTCGCCAGCCTCTGTGGCAGCAGCGCGTGCCGCATGGCCTGACGCGCTTCGGCTGGGACGACCTGAAGGCCTGGGTCGCGAAGCAGTATCGAGTGCGCGGCGACTGGCTGGCCCGCGCCGAACGGCCTGACATTCTCTCGCCAACGGAGGAACTGTACTGGCTGACCGTCGCGCGGCCGGAATGGCGACAGCGTTATCCCGACGTGCTGACCAATCCAGCGACGGCCCTCGCCTTTGCCCGGCAACTGTATCGACAAGGAGAGATCGACGACGCCTGGTTGCGGCGGCTGGAGATGTCCCCCCTCCGTCTCGGCGTCAATCTTCTCGCCCATTTCCGCTATCCGTCCGGCCTTCAGGTCGCGGCGATCAACACCGCTGAGGCGCTGGAGTTGGTGGGGACGGACGTCTCACGGCGCGATGTGCCGACCGGCATTCCAACCGATCTCCCGGGCCGGAGTGAGTCCCTCGGCCTGCATCCTCATGCGGTCACGCTCGCTCTTCTCGCTCCCGAGCCGCTGGCGGCCGACTGCTATCCGAGAGCTGGCCTGGCCGCGCGGCCCGATAGCTATCGCATTGGTTACTGGTACTGGGAACTGGAACAGGTGCCGCGACGATGGCGGCGTCATCGACGCTGGCTGCACGAACTATGGGCGCCGACGCGCTTCATCGGCGATGCCCTGCGGCGGGCGATGCCGATGCCCGTGATCGACATGCTGGCCGGCATGAGGATGCCTCCTGTCATCCAGACGCCGCGCTCGACCTTCGGACTGCCGGAGGATCGCTTTCTGTTCCTGTTCGTCTTCGACATGTGCAGCACGTTCGAGCGCAAGAACCCTCTCGCGGTCATCGAGGCGTTTCGCCGGGCTTTCACACCGCGCGATCCCGTGGCGCTGGCGATCAAGGTGTCGCGCGGCTATCACGATCCGGGGGCGCAAAAGACGCTTCGGGAAGCCTGCGAGCAGCAGGGCGTTCGGCTCATCGACGAGGTGCTGTCTCACGAGCAGCTTTTCGGCCTTATCAACTGCTGCGACGCCTATGTGTCGCTGCATCGCTCCGAGGGCTACGGGCTGACCATGGCCGAGGCGATGGCGCTGGGCAAGCCAGTGATCGCGACCGGCTACTCGGGCAACGTCGATTTCATGAACGAGAACAACAGCCTGCTGGTCGGCTACAAGCTGGCTCCGCTGCGAACGACGGTCCACGTCTATCGCAAGGGCTGGCTGTGGGCCGAACCCTCGGTGGATCAGGCCGCCGAGTGGATGCGCTGGATCGTCGATCATCCCGCGGAGGCGCGAGCGCTGGGCGAGCGGGCGCGCCGGGACGTTCGCGAGACACTGTCGCTGGAAGCCGCCGGACAACGCATGACACGCCGGATCGAGGAACTGATACGGCAAGGCGGGCTGCGCGCCGCCGGCTGAGGACGAACCATGCAGGACAGCGAACCTCTTGCCCATGCTTCCGAATCCAGCGCGCCAGGGCCGCGCTTGTGGCGACATCTGCGCCAGGAATTGAAACATCTCGAAGGGCCGTTGCGTCCTCCCGACTGGTATCGCGCGCACGTCCCCGAATCGCTGCGGAAGGTGGTTCGCGTCGGCATCTGGACCGCACGCTGGTTTCGCCAGCGCGCTTACGTTCTGGGCTGTGCGGCGAAGTCGGGCTGGGACTTGCTTCGCGGCCGTTCCATCAATCGTACCTCTGACGCCGAGCAGCACCGGCAGACGAAACTACGGCTCTTTCTCGACGACTCCGCGGCCCGCATTCGCTTTCCGGGCTGCGAGCAACCGCTCGTCAGCATTCTGATCCTGAACTACAACCGGGCCGACCAGTTGCTCGAGTGCCTCGAAAGCGTCAAGGCGCACACGAACGACGTTCCCCATGAATTGATCGTCGCGGACAACGCCTCGACGGATCGCGCTCCTGAAGTGTTGAATCGCGTGGATGGCGCGAACGTGCTGCTCAATGAGGAGAACCTGGGCTTCATTCGCGGCAACAATGGCGCGGCGATCCACGCTCGCGGCCGGTACTTGCTGCTGTTGAACAATGACACCATCGTCACGCCCGGCTGGCTCTCCGCCCTGGTGAACACGTTGGAGCAGTATCCCGACTGTGGCGCGGTTGGCCCTCGCTTCCTCTACCCGGACGGCCGGCTCCAGGAAGCCGGCTCGACCTGCTGGGCGGATGGCCACGTCGATCAGGTCGGCATCTACGGAGACGCCTTCGGACCGGAGTTCCAGCACGTCCGCGAAGTCGATTACGTTTCCGGAGCGTGTCTGCTGATTCGCACGGAGTTGTTTCGCCGTCTGGGCGGTTTCGACGAGCGCTATGTTCCCTGCTACTACGAGGACAACGATCTGTGTTTCGGCGTCCGCGACCAGGGACAGCGCGTCGTCTACCAGCCGGCTTCGGTGATCTTTCATCATGGCCCCAGCGCGGCGGGCATCAAGCGGACTGAGGCGCAGTGCCGTACCAATCGGGTGAAGTTCGCGGAGAAGTGGGCGACGGCCCTGCGCGATCGCGTCGAGGGACGCATGCAGAACGACAAGATCGCAGCACGCGAACTTCGGCCCGGCCTTCGCGTGCTGCTGATCGACGTTTCGTCCTCGATTGCCGCCGACGAATTGGCCGATCGCGGCTGCGTCGTCACCTTCGTTCCGCAGGGAGAATGCGAGCGGGAGAAGATGCTCCGCTTGCGGCAGCGAGGCGTCGAGGTCTTGCCAGGCGAGGGCGATTCCGTGCAGGCGATGTTTCGGAAACGCTTCGGCTGCTTCGAGGCGGTCCTGGTCGGCTCGGTCCCTGGCCGGGTGGAACTGCTCGCCCTGGCGCGCCGGCGCTTGCCGATCACTCCGCGCTACGAGGCGTTGGCCGACCTTGTGTCTGCTCATCTGCCGGACGTTCTGCGCCAGGCGAGTTGAGTCAGGTCTTCAGGCGAATCGGACCGCTACGCCGCAAGCGGCAAGCAGGATTCTCGGCGGCGGTCCTTAATGAGGAGAGTTGACATGGAAACCAGCCTGCTTCGCTGCGTTCGCTGTGGTGCCGCATTGCAAGCGGAGGAAGCGGCCTATCGCTGCCAGGAATGCGCTTGCGTCTATCCGGTTCGCCTCGGAGTGCCGTTGTTCGTGCCAGACGTCCAGATCGAACCCTCGGGTTTCGACCTGACCCCGGAACTGGCTTCGCGGGCCTGTCAGGGCAGCGGCGTCCCTGACGACGCGGAGGCGCACCAGAGCCTGCGCGAGATTTTCGCTCACAACTATCGGCTCGCGGACCTGGGACTGACGGCGGAGAATAACTACTTTCTCCAGCGCATTCGCGTCTCCTCCGCTGCTCGACAGGAGGCTCCTCCGGCTGCGGTCCCTCCGCATCGCGACGACGCTCGGCTCACTGTCCAGCGTCACTATCTGCCCGACAGTTTACCCCTGAACCAGACCGCGAGTTGGAACATGCGGCTTGTGAACAGCGGCACGTCCTGGCTGCTCGCGCAAGGGGAAGGCGCGTCGTTCCTCGTCAGCCGCTGGCGCGACAAACGCGGACAACTTGTTGCCGGCTCCCGCGAACGAACGACGTTGCCGACGAACCTCGCGCCCGGCCGCGCTTTGACTCTGCCCGTCTGGTTGGCCACACCGGCCGTCCCTGGAGCGTTTGAGCTGGAACTCATTCTAACGCGGGAGGGAGTTCGGCCCAGCGAACAGATCGTCTGTATGCTTCCGGTTCAACTGCGGCGCGACTGGGAGTCGGAGGTCCCTCTCTCCTGGAAATTCCTTCAGCGCGATCCGTCTACCTACGATTATGCCGCTGATCACGAGATCGGACGCGGCTTCTTCAAGGAGGAACTCCCAAAACAGCGGAACGCGGTCGAGCGAGTGCTGGAGGTCGGAGGCTGCTGTAATCCGATGTGCTGGGACGTATCCGCCGAGGTCGTCAGCATCGACATCGACGTGCAAACGCTGCAAGTTGGTCAACTCCGCTGCTCGCGCACTCTGCCTCACATTCAGTTCGCCTGCGCCGATGCGGCCCATCTGCCCTACGTCGCCGGCGCCTTTGACTGCGCCGTCATGTTCGCGACGTTGCACCATCTCGTCGATCCGGTTCACTGTTTGCATGAGTTGCGGCGCGTGGTGCGCGAGGACGGATTCATCGCCATCCTGTGCGAACCGGTCGGCTCCTATCGCGCGGAGACGCTCGCCGCCGGCTTCCGCGACGAACTGGAGCAGGGCATCAACGAGCAGATCTTCACGGCGGAAGAATATGCTCGCATCTTCCGCAAAGCGGGTCTCAGCGCCTCGCGGGCCGTGATCGATGGGGGATCGTTCAAGGTGATTCTGCGCCGGGCGACTCGGCCGACTCTCCTGCAGCGGTTCACCGAGAGAGGAATCGTGCGCTCCCTCCGAAAACTGTCGAGGCGCTTGCGATCGCTGGGGGGACGTGTGAAGCGGCGTCTTTCGAGGGTCGTCAAGGCGTCCTGAGCCTTCGTGGCGCGGGGGATTTGCAGAAGATCGCTAAGCCGCAAGCGGCAAGACAGTGACTCATCCCTCGCAAACGAAGGTTCCCTCTCGCGCGGTTCGCTCGCGGAACAATTCGTTCAGCCGCTGCGTCACCGGTCCCGCCTTGCCGTCGCCAATGATTCGGCCATCGAGCGCGACGACGGAAGCCAACTCGCCCATTGTGCCGGTGCAAAACATCTCGTCGGCCCGGTAGAACTCCGTCAGCGACAGTTCCTTTTCCCTGCAAGCAATGCCATGAGCGCGGCACAGTTCCAGGACGGTGCCGCGCGTGATGCCTTCCGGACAGGCGCGTTCGTGACTGGTCAGGACCTCGCCGCGCCAGACGAGGAAGACGTGCGTCGCGTTGGTCTCGGCGACGAAGCCGTCGAGGTCGAGCATCAGGGCGTCGTCCGCGCCGGCGGCATTGGCCTGGATTTTGGCCAGAATCGATTGCAGCAGATTGCAATGATGGATCTTCGGATCGAGACAATCGGGCGGAAAACGGCGAATGCTGCTGGTGATAAGCGTGACACCTGTCTTGTCGTAGACCGGCGCTTTAAACTCTGGCAGGATGATGAGCGTCGGGCCGGCGGTGTTCAGACGCGGGTCCATGCCGGAGGTGTATTTGACGCCGCGCGTCAGCGTCAGGCGGATGTGAACGCCGTCGCGCATGTTGTTGGCGGCAAGGGTACGCTTCAACTCGTGGACGATGACGTCGCGGACGGGAATGTCGCGGATGGCGAGAGCGAGAGCGGAGGAGCGCAGACGTTCGAGGTGTTCGTCGAGCTTGAAAATGCGGCCCGTGTAGAGGCGCAGTCCTTCCCAGACGGCGTCGCCAGCTTGCACGGCACTATCGAACGGACTGATGGCGGCCTCGTCACGATGGACGAGTTTGCCGTTGACGTTGACGATCAGATCGCGATTACGTTCGTCGTAGTGCTGGAGCATGAGCGGGATTCAATGCAGACGATGTTCGTACAGGGAGTGATAGAGTTTTTCCGCCTTCGCGAGGATCTCGTTGAGCTGTTCGGGAATCGTCTCGTGCTTGGAACGATACGGCTCGAAGGTGGTGGACTTCTCGACAGCGCTGTACCAGTGTTTCGCCCAGACGCCATCGGTGTCGCGCGGTCCCGCGGGCCAAGACAGCATCGCCTCGGAGAACTCGACCTCGACCGCCTCGCAAAGAAGGCGCAAGAGGCGTGCGGGATGGGACAGGACGTCGCGAACGTCGATGACGGGTGGCACCTTGCCGGTACGCTGACGAACGTGGTTGAAGATCTCAACCTGCTGCGGCAGTCCGGTGTCCAGCAAACTTGGCCGGGGCAGGATGCGAACCAGTGAGGTGAGCATGTGCCGCGGGTGGCGCAGCAGAAAGACGTTGGTCACACGATCGAGCCAGTCGCGCTCGATGTCCGGCAGCAGATGATGCGCCATGTGCTTTTGATAGAAGATGGTCTTGCCGTCCGGAACGTCGCCGACAAGGCGGGCGACGACCTTGTGCCAGTCGCTCTCGTGACAGCGGATGACCTCCTCGGCGCCGGGATGGTCCGCCCCCGTGGCGAGAAGGTAGTGAGCGTAGAGTGGCTCGTCCCAGACAGTGGTGTCCGGTCGATTGCCCCAGGACCGCATCAGGGCGGTCGAGATGTTGCGCGGCCCTGACCACGCTGCGATTCGGCGGATTGTGTTCGACATGGTTGGTTCTCCCGGCGAGCGGGGGGTGTGGTCCCCCCCCGCCCCACCCCCCGGGGGGTGGAAC
>JBBRIK010000123.1:0-8915 GCA_038221045.1 Gemmatales bacterium | reverse complement strand
CGACCCGGCGCAGGCGCAGCGCCTCGTCGGTCCGCGCGAAGTCGCGCGAGGGGTGGGCCAGGTAGACATCCTCCTGCTCGAAGCTCGCCGTCTCGGACGACCCGAGGGCGGCCAGTTTCGCGCGCGTCGCCTGGTGGTCGTCGACCCGGAACTTCTGCTCGACTTCGAAGGTCATGGGGCGGTTTCCTCGACATAGTTGGGGTCGTGAATGGCCGGAAACCACGCGACGGGGGCGTCGATCCTCTTGACGGTCGTCGCGCCCTTCGTTTACTTTCGTGGTTTCCGATGGTCGTTGGCGCCAACGCACCCACACTCCGCGACGCTCAGGGTTTCGCCCGGGGACTTCCGTTTCATGCCGCGCAAAAAATTCGGACGCAACCGCAAGAATCGCTGCCGCTTCTGCACCAAAGAAGGTTGCCCCCGGCCGGCTTTCGTCGATTATAAGGACGTCCAGACGCTCAAGAAGCTCTGCACCAGTCAGGGCAAGATGTTCAGCCGCAAACGCAGCGGCAACTGCGCCGCCTATCAGCGCGCCGTCAAGGACGCCGTCAAGCGAGCACGCTTCATGAGCCTGCTGCCGTACGTTGGCGAGTGATCTTCGCTCACTTCCGCTGCATACCGAACGGCCGGCCCTCGCTGGCCGTTTGCCTTTGCCGCGCTCGCGCGAACCTCTCGCGCGGCAGGGCCTCCATCCAAGAGAAGGTGCGCCCGTTGTAGGGGCGAACCACTGCACTTCCAGGGAGTAGGATTCCCATGCTGACACTGCGTCTTCCCGACGGCTCCGCTCGTGAGGTCGCCGGCCGCACTCGCCCGCGCCAGGTCGCCGAGAGCATCGGCAAACGCCTGGCCCGCGATGCCATCGCCGCCAAGGTTGACGGCGTCATCGTCGATCTCGAACGCGAACTGCCCGAGTCCGGCGAGGCCAGCTTCCAGGTCCTCACCGAGAAAGACCCCGAATCGCTCGAAGTCCTCCGGCACAGTTGCGCCCACGTCATGGCCCGCGCCGTCATGCGCCTCTTCCCTGGGACGCAACTCGCCTTCGGTCCCGCCCTCGAAAACGGCTTCTACTACGACATCGACAGCCCGACTCCGATCCGCGAGGAGGACTTCTCCCGCATCGAAGAAGAGATGCGTAAGGTCGTCGTCGCCGCCGAGCCGTTCG
Source organism: Gemmatales bacterium (assembly GCA_038221045.1). Taxonomy (GTDB): domain Bacteria; phylum Planctomycetota; class Planctomycetia; order Gemmatales; family Gemmataceae; genus JBBRIK01. Next base: position 7,753 of record JBBRIK010000123.1, on the reverse strand, counting down.
AGCGCTTCGAGCGCCCGACAGCCGAGGCGCGCGGTCTCGTCGCCGACCTGAAGCAGCACTTCAAGGTCGAACACATCGACGGCGACCTGAAGCAGTATCCCTCGCTGAGTTTCTATCGTCAGGGCGAGTTCATCGACCTGTGCCGTGGCCCGCACATCCCGCACGCCGGGCGCATCGGCGCGTTCAAGGTGCTCTCCATCGCCGGCGCTTACTGGAAGAACGACTCGTCGCGCCGGCAACTCCAGCGACTGTACGGCACTGCCTTTTTCTCGCAGAAGGAACTCGACAGTTATCTCAATCAGATCGAAGAATCGAAGAAACGCGATCATCGCGTCCTCGGCAAGCAACTGAAGCTGTTCACCATCAGCGCCGCCGTCGGCAGCGGTCTGATCCTGTGGATGCCAAAGGGCGCTCTGATCCGCAGCCTGCTCGAAACCTTCATCAAGGACGAACTGGTGAAGCGCGGCTATCAGCCCGTCTACACTCCGCACATCGGCCGGCTCGAACTCTATCGCACCAGCGGCCATTTCCCCTACTATCGCGATGCCCAGTTTCCGCCGATGTACTTCAACGCCATCGCGGGCGCGCTCGACATCGCGCAGTATCGCATGGCCTGCGGCGTCGTCGATGAGAAGAAGGAACGCCAGTTCGAGGAGCTGCTCGACCTCGCCGGCTATGCCGTCCCCGGCTACCGCGATGCCGGCACCACCGACGCCAAGTTGGAGGCGGTGCATCAGAGCGTCCTGAAGCTGCTCGCGGCCACCGGCATCAAGTTGGCCGACTACGAGAAGGCAGCGAATCCAGAGGAACGAGCGAATGCGCTGCTGGCCTGGCTCGAAACGCAGGAAGGCTATCTGCTCAAGCCGATGAACTGTCCGCATCACATCCAGATTTACAAGGCCGAGCCGCGTTCCTATCGCGATCTGCCGGTGCGTCTGGCCGAGTTCGGCACCGTCTATCGCTTCGAGCAGACCGGCGAGCTGTCGGGCATGACCCGCGTTCGCGGCTTCACCCAGGACGACGCCCACCTGTTCGTCACGCCGGACCAGATCGAGGCGGAAGTCGGCGGCAATATCGATCTGGTGCTGTTCGTGCTGTCGAGCCTGGGGCTGAATGACTATCGAGTGCGTGTCGGCCTGCGCGATCCGGAGAGCGACAAGTACACCGGCAGTCCCGAGGACTGGGAGAGAGCCGAGCAGACGCTGATCAAGCTCGTCTCTGATCGCGGCATGAACTATGTGGCCGAGAAGGGCGAGGCGGCGTTCTATGGTCCGAAGATCGACTTCGTCGTCCGCGACTGCATCGGCCGCGAATGGCAACTCGGCACCGTGCAGCTCGACTACAACCTGCCAAAGCGATTCCAGCTCGAATACGTCGGCGCGGACAACAAGACGCATCGGCCGGTGATGATCCATCGCGCGCCCTTCGGCTCGATGGAGCGCTTCATGGGCATCCTGATCGAGCATTTCGCCGGCGCGTTCCCGTTGTGGCTGGCTCCCGAGCAGGTGCGCATTTGTCCGGTGAGCGAGAAGTTCAGCGACTACGGTAAGAAGGTGGAGGCGGAGTTGCGAGCGAAGGGCTTCCGCGTCCACGGCGATTATCGTCCGGAGAAGATCGGCTTCAAGATCCGTGAGGCCCAGTTAGAGAAGGTGCCGTACATGCTCGTCGTCGGCGACAAGGAGCAGTCGGCCGGCAACGTGGCGGTGCGCGACCGCGTGGAGGGTGATCTCGGCGTTATGAGCGTGGCGGACCTGATGACGAGGCTGGAGGCAGAGGTGCGCGAGCGGCGTATCCGTCAGGTCAGCACGGCCAGCGCCGGGAAATAGGATCGCACGGCTCGCTATGCGGAGTAAGGCTTCCGCTTCACCCGCGTGCTACAATCCGCCAGGGAGGGAGGTTCTGCGGCTTCCGGCGAGGTGTTGACGATGCTCACGCGCTTGAAAGTCTCCGGTTTCAAGAACCTCGTCGATGTGGACGTTCGCTTCGGGCCATTCACTTGTATCGCCGGGGCGAACGCTTCGGGAAAGTCCAATCTCTTTGACGCCATTCGGTTTCTGAGCGCGGCCGCCGATCAGCCCCTGCTGGATGCGGCCCGCTCCGTGCGTGACGAAGAAGGGCGGAGGGGGGACATCCGCAGCCTGTTTCACCATCACGGAAACAAGTACAGTCCCGAGATATCGTTTGAGGCGGAAATGATCGTCCCTCCGGATGCGGTGGACGACCTGGGCCAAACGGCACGAGCGACGATCACCTTTCTCCGCTATGGGCTGACCCTTGCTTACCGCGCGGACGACGTGGAAAGGACTTCGGGTTCGCTGGAGATTGTCAAGGAAGAACTCGTTCGCCTCACCCAGAGCGAAGCTCGTCAGAACCTCGCTTTTCCCCACTCGACCGAGTGGCGGAAATCCGTCGTGCAAGGCCGGCGCGCTTCCGACTTTATCTCCACGGAGATGGAGGCGGGGAGCCGAATCATCAAGCGGCATCAGGATGGAGGAGGACGCAGCAGGCCGGTGCCGCGACTGGCGGCGACGCTGCCGCGCACCGTCCTTTCCGCCGCCAACGCCGACGAAAGTCCGACCGCCCTGGTGGCCCGCCGCGAGATGCAGTCCTGGCGGCTTCTGCACCTGGAGCCGGCCGCCTTGCGAAAGCCCGATGAGTTCAGCGCTCTCTCGCGCCTGGGGGCGGACGGCTCGCATCTGCCGGCTACACTCTATCGGCTCGCGCACCCTCGACAGAAGCCGCAGACCAACGGGCGGTCTCTTCAGGAAGTGAAATCGTCCATCTACAGTCAGGCGGCCAATCGGCTGGCGGAACTGATCGCCGACGTCAAGGGCGTCGGGATCGATCGCGACGAGAAGCGCGAACTGCTCACACTGTATCTGATGGACCGGAGTGGGACGGCCCATCCGGCCCGCTCGCTTTCGGATGGGACGCTGCGATTCCTGGCCCTGACGGTTCTGGAACTCGACCCCGAAGTCCAGGGGCTGATCTGCCTTGAGGAGCCGGAAAACGGTATTCACCCGGCGCGGATTTCGGCGATGCTGCGCCTGCTCATGGATCTTGCCGTCGATCCGTTTGAACCCGTTGAACCCGGTCATCCACTTCGCCAGGTCATCGTCAACACGCACTCGCCTGCGGTCGTTCAGCAAGTTCCCGACGACAGCTTGCTGGGAGTAGAGACGAAAGAGGTCGTGGTAGACGGGGAGCGCTTCCAGAGGGCCTGTTTCAGCTATTTGCCTGAAACCTGGCGAGCGGAATCCAGGGACGATTCTTCCTCTGCGATCATGCCGAAAGGGAAATTGCTGGCTTACTTGAATCCCGTCCCCCCAGCATCCGAGGAGGAACAGCGAGATCCTTCTTCGACGGAAGTTCGGTCGAGGAGACGTGCTCGGCGCGTTCGCGATCGCAAGGATGTGCAGCCCTTGCTGTTCCCTGAACTGGCTGAGCCATGAACGAACTGCGCTACACGTTGGTGTCGGACGGCAGTTCGGATCGCGCACTACTTCCCCTTCTCACCTGGGTCTTGCGACAGCGCTTGCCTGACACGGCCATCCAGCCGGAATGGGCTGATCTGGGTCAAATTCCCCCACGAAGGAAGAAGAGTCTCGCCGACCGGATTCAGGTGAGTCTCGAACTCTACCCTTGCGATTTGCTGTTCGTTCACCGGGATGCCGAGACGGCTGCCCGTGCTGAGCGGATCGACGAAATCCAATCGGCCTGTTCCGAACTCGATGCTCCCTCTCTTCCTCCTGTTGTTTGTGTCGTCCCCGTCAGGATGCAAGAAGCCTGGTTGCTGTTCGACGAAACGGCGATTCGACAGGCAGCTGGAAACCCCAATGGCTCCGTGCCTCTGTTGCTCCCTTCTCTCAAAACGATTGAAGACTTACCCGACCCCAAGGCCGTGCTTTACGAGTTGCTCCGCGAGGCGAGTGGTTTGCCGAGCCGGCGTCGTAAACGGTTTCCTGCATCCGAACGAGCGATCCGCGTCTCGGACTCCATTGAAGAATTCTCGCCCTTGCGGACCTTGAGCGCATTCGCAGAGTTGGAACGAGAACTCGATCGGGTTCAAGCCGAACAGAGTTGGACCTCCACCGGCTGACTTCCATCGGGAAGCGTCATGGCAAGGTTCTCTCCCCCGGCCTCGGTATACAATGTTGCCATGCAAATTCCCGCCAAACAAATCGTTCGTCTGATGTCGCCGGATCAGCCGGCCGATGTCCGCCGCGCTGCCGTCCTCGTCCTCGGCGAGGTGGGGGGACGCGATGCGGAAATCGCCGCCGCGTTGGCCGAGCGCCTCGACGATGACGACGCCGCGGTTCGCCTCGCCGTCCTCAAGGCCGTCGGCAAACTCAAGATCGACAGCGCGCTGAAGAAACTGTTGGAACGCATCAAGGAAGGCGGCGAAGAGGCGGAATTGGCCGCTCAGGCAGCCGCACGCCTTGGCGCGAAAGGGACGCGGGCGCTCCAAGAACTGATGCCGAAGGTGGCGCCCGGACTGAGGCGTTACATCGCGTCGGCCCTGGCAGGCGGCGGCACCGCCAGCGCCGACACCGCCGCCGTCGAGATGCTGCTGGCTCCGGACCCCGGCGTCGTGGAGGCCGCCGTGCGCTCCTTCCTGATGCAGATCCCGTCGCTGACGCCGGCCCACAAACAGACGCTGGCCGATCAGTTGTTCGCGCTGCTCGAAGGCGAGAAGACCGCTGCCGCCGAAGCCGCCGCCGTGCGCCTGCTTGTCGCCCTCGAAGATACCCGCGCCGCTGGCGTTCTCTGGGAGCGCGTCCTGCCTCCCCATCCGCCGGAGACCCGTGCCGCCGCCCTGCAAGCGCTGGGCAAGTGGACGCCGTCGCCGGGCAAGGAACAATTGCGCCGGCTGTTCGCGTGTGCGTCGGATCGCGATTTTCGCGTCGCGGCGCCCGCTCTGATGATGCTGCAACCACTCCCCGCCGATGGAAAGACGCGCGACGGCTGGCTGGCGCTTCTGCGCGCGCCCGACAAGATGGTGCGGCTAGTGGCCATCGAGAAAGTCGGCGGCCAGGACACGACCGAGATCGCCGGCGCTCTCCTGGAGCAGATGAACCATCCCGATCGCGGTCTGCGCGAGGCCGCCCTCAAGAGCCTCGCCCGTCTCAATCACGGCCGGCAGGCGCTGACCAGCGCGCTGCTTGACGCCGACACCACCGAACGAGCCTGGTCGCTGGCCAAGGCCCAAACGCCCTTCGTCAAGGACTATCCCGCGTCGTGGCGCGATCCCGTGCTGGCGAAAGCCTGCGACTACCTGGAAGCCGACGACCGCCGCGCGGACCCACTCTTCTTCCTTCTGCGCGAACTCGATCCGGCCGGGTTGCGCGATCGTCTCGAAGAACGCGCGCTCGCTCAGCGCAAGAAGAAAGCCTACGAGCGGGCGCTGCCTTTCTTGCGCCTTCTGGCGCGCGATCCCGCCTGCGCCTTCTCGATCCGGCTGGAGCTGGCGTGCTGTGGCCTGAAGCTATCGGCGCACGATCTGACGGCTCAGGCCCGTGAGGACGATCCTTGCCTGATCCAGTTCACGGGTCTGGTCCAGCACCATGAAGACGAGTTGTTTCCAGCGCTGGAGGCGGTCAAGTGGCTGGAGGCGGAAGACCTGTATTATCTGGGCTTTCACTTCGCCGAGCAGGAAGGCGCCTCGCGCAAGTTCGGCGCTCAGATCCTGCATTTGCTGCTGAAGCGTTCGCCGCGGACGAAACTGGCCCAGTCCGCGAAGAGCAAACTGAAGAGCGCGGGTCTGGGGTAACCACATCCCTTCTTGCCGCTTGCGGCGTAGCGGACTGCCCGCTTCGCCGCAAGCGGCGAATCCTTCCGATCACGGCAACCCAAGGCTCCCTGCCGGCACCATTGTGACGCCAATCGGGGGGTTGATCGGCGTATTGCCAACGAGCGGCTCCAGAAAGATTGTTCCCTGAGCCATCGCGCCGATCGCAGTAATTCCCGTTCCGGTTGTGTTGATGTTTCGCAAGTACTGTAACCCGAGAAAGCCGTTCTGGACACTCGCCAGAAGGTCGTTGGCTGCGGAACCCCCAAACGTGTTGTCGCGGATGCCAACCTTCAACAAGCTCGCGGCATTGTTCTCCGCGATAAGGATGCCGTAGTTCACGGCGCCAAACGTGTTGTTGGTGATCAGGCCGCCGCCGGTGGCATTGGTGATGAACACGCCCGCGCCGGACGCAGTGGGAAAGAGCGTTCCCCTGAAGCCGGAAAAGCGATTTCGGTCGATGTTGAAGAACCCCACCATCCCCGTTCCCTGGATTCCGTTGGCGGCGAAGGCGCCCCGAAAATCGATGCCGGAAACCTCATTGTTCTGGGCCAGGGTGACGCCAGTGTTCCCCGCCGACAGTTGCCGGATCGGCAGGGCCGCATTGTTTGTCACTCGCGGCAAGAGGAACGGCCCCCGGGTCGTCTGGAGAACGTGAGAGATGCCCTCGCCGAAGAAGTTCTGGTTGTTCTGCAAGAGGAAATTCGAGCCGGTCAGCACGCTGCCGGCGTATGCGTAGATGATGTCGCCGGCCAGGCTTCCGGTCTGGGCCTGAGCCAGCGTCTGGAAGGGCCGCTCGAAGGTGCCGTCGCCTCCCGGCGCTGCCGCGCTGTTAACGTGGATGATGCGGAAGGCCACCCCGTTATCCGCCCGCCGGATCGGAGTCGTGGCCCGCTCGGTCTGGGGCCGAAGGACGATGTTTGAAGTGCGCTGAATCGGTTCGGCCCGGCGGTCGCGCACATCGACCGTGTTGGTGCCATGCGACGAGGGGCCGCCGAAGCGGAAGCCAACGCCGGCGTAAGCGGTCGTGTGAAAGACCTTGTCGTTTTGCACGACCGCCTCGACCGTGAACAGGTCGAGGACGCTGGCCTGGATCCTGCCGCGAATTCCCTGGACCTGCGACGATCCCTGGCCCTGATAGTTGTAATAGCCGACCGCCGCACGCGACACGACCTGCTCGGGCGACGGCAGCGGAAGTCCCAGTTCGACGTCCAGGCCGCGTTGAGCCACCTCGAGGTTCTTCGTCCGGCCCAGGAGGATGTTGTTACCCTGGAACCCAATCAGAGTATCCACAGCGGAAAGACCCTTGTTATTGTCGCCCAGCGGGATGTAGCAGTTGCCGCGCAGGTCGAAGTACTCACCCAGGATTTCCCAGCCAAGGCCGAGCTGGTGGAAGGTAAACTTCCTGTCGTCGATGTTGTCGTAGAACGCATTCAGGCCGAGGACGCTGTTGAGCATCCCGGAATAGGCCCGCATGCCGGCGCCCAGGTTGTACTGCTTCATGCCCGCCCCATCGAAGAACATCCCGCGCCCGTCGGTGAAGAACACCACGTCCTCGTACTGATAAACGGGCAAAAACGCATCGAACATAACGAGGTCGTGCGAGAAGCCGAGTCCCCGGCCGGCGTCGTAGCGGATATCGACCCGCGACGGGACGTCTTCCACGGTTGCCAGTTGGAACAATTCGATCTGGGCCTGGACAGGTTGAACGCCCCACAAGCCGGCCAGCAGGCACAGACCGGTGAGGCAGCATCGAATGGTCATGACAACGCTCCTTGAGGGACAGCCGGGTAGGAAAATTTGGGCTGTTCCCATCTTGCATGCGGAAGGGCATGAGCGGGTTGTACCGATCTTGCTCATTGTGATAGATCGGGCGATTGTGCCAGAGAAATGGATCTCTTTTCCTGGCTCGTCCCCATGAAATTTGCCGTAAGTGCCAACAGATGCGGATACGGCGAAAATTCC
>JBBRIK010000122.1:0-8929 GCA_038221045.1 Gemmatales bacterium | reverse complement strand
GTGTGAGGCATGAGCAAATCACAATCAGAGCTTACACAACTGCTTCCACAGAAGCAGGACAGAGATACTCCGATAAAAGATTGGCCGGTTGGCCCCGCCGGATTCCCTTGCCGGGGCTTGAGTTCATCGCTTGTTTAAGGGTTAGCATGCGCCTTATTACAAGTCCCTGTCAACACCTCGAATGGCGGTCCTCATGGCTGGAACCACGATTCGATCCGCGTCTGTGTATCTGGTGGCCCCCTTGCTGCTGGGTGTGGCTGTAGTCTGGAGCCTGTCAGCCGACAAGGCGCCTGAGCGAGCGCCTGGTCACTGGCCCCAGTGGCGCGGACCGGACCGCAGCGCCGTCTCGAAGGAGACTGGCCTGCTCAAGACCTGGCCGGAGAAGGGACCGCCGCTGGCCTGGCAGGCCGCCGGTCTGGGTGAAGGGGTCGCGTCGGTCGCCGTCGCCGGGGGCCGCGTCTTCACCCTTGGCAAGATAGGCGACGACGAACACCTCACCGCCCTGGAGGAGACCACTGGCCGTAAACTCTGGTCCGTCCCAGTTGGCCCCGCCGTCAAGGGCGAGAGTTCCCTGATGCGCTGGCTCAGCCCGCGCACCCCCACGGTGGACGGCGACCGCGTCTATGCCGTGACGGCCCGCGCCGACCTGGCCTGCTTTCGGACGGCGGATGGCATGCTGCTCTGGCGCAAGAACTACGCCAAGGACTTCAAGGGACGCCTCGGTAGTTTCGGCTGCGGCGACCGGCCTCTCGTCGATGGCGATCACCTGATCTGCACGCCTGGCGGCAAGGATTCGACGGTCATCGCTCTGGACAAAAAGACGGGCGACGTGGTCTGGAGTTGTGCCGTGCCCGGCGCGCCCTCCGCGTCCTACTGCGCCACGACGGTGGCCGAGGTCGGCGGCGTCCGGCATTATGTGGCCTTTCTGGCGCGTGGCCCCGTCGGGGTGGCCGCCAAGGACGGGCGCTTCCTCTGGAGCTACGAGCGAATCGCCAACGGCACGGGCAACAACTACACGCCGTTGGTGCGCGACGGCCACGTCTTCTGTGCCAGCGGTTACGGCAGGGGCATGGCCCTGCTGAAGCTGACCGCCGAGAAGGACGCGGTTCGCGCCGAGGAAGTCTGGTTCAAGAACTATTCACTGCCGGCGTGGCATGACGGCGCTATCCTGATCGGTGAACACGTCTATGTGGGCGCCGGCCGGGAAGTCCTGTGCATCGAGCTGCTGACCGGCAAGGTCATCTGGCAGGATCGCGGCGCCATCGGTGGGGCCGTCTCGACCGCGGCCGCAGAGGGTAACCTCTATCTGCTGTCTCAGAAGGGCGAAGCGGCGCTGATCGAGGCAACCCCGAAGGCTTACACGCTCAAGGGGAAGTTGCAGGTGCCGGGGGCGGTCGCCAAGCCTGGCGCGACGGCCCCGGTGATTGCCGGAGGGCGTCTGTACCTGCGCGATGACGACCGCCTCTTCTGCCACGAGATCAAGGAAGGGGCTGTGGTCAAACCGCCCCGCGAACCGGAACCCCCGAAGCCGAAGACGGGGGAGAAACCAGAGGGCGCTCCGTCCCGGCCCAGGATGCCGGACGAACCGGACGCCGTGTTCGTACCGACGCCGCAGGACGTGGTCGAGCGAATGGTGAAGGCAGCGGACGTCAAGCGAGGGGAGCTGGTCTACGATCTCGGCTGCGGCGATGGGCGGGTGGTGGTGACGGCGGCCCGGCTGCGAGGCTGTCGGGCGATTGGCTATGACATCGATCCCGAATGTGTCCGTCTGTCTCAGGAGAACGTGCGCGAGCATGGCCTGGACCGGCTGGTGAAGATCGAGCGACGTGACATCTTCACTCTCGAACTCGCAGAGGCCGATGTGGTCATGCTGTACCTGTCGCCAGAGTTGAACGAGCGGCTGCTGCCGCAACTGGCCCGGCTGAAGCCCGGCGCGCGAATCGTCTCCCACGCCTTCGAGATCCCAGGCATGTCTCCAGACCGAGTTCTGACGGTGCCGTCGGAGGAGGACGACCTCGATCACAAGATCTACATCTGGACTGCGCCACTGACCACGGTTCGTGCGGGAAAGAGACCCTCACCATGAATCCCGGCTATTCGCTGGACAGAGCAGGCGGCGGGGGGTAATGTCCAGCGTCAGGAGAGACCGTTGTTCCATCCATCCACTCAAGAAGACATCATGAGAAACGTTCAACACACATTTCGCCTCGCCGGTCTGGTTCTGCTGTTCCTGGCGGGGAGCGCGCTGGCCGACAAGTCCATTCTCGACAAGACAGTCAGCGGAACGCCGGCCGTCCAGTCCATCGACGTGATTCGCTTCGGACCCGGCGGCGTCCTCTTCATCGGCGATGGCCGAGGCTCGCAGGTGTTCGCCGTCGAAACCGGCGACACGGCGACCGAGGCCGGGTTCAAGGAACCCATCGAACGCATCGACACCAAACTCGCCGGCAAGATCGGCACTCCTGTCAAGGGCGTCGAGATCGTTGATATCGCCGTCCATCCCGTCAGTCACATGGCCTACATCGCCCTGCGCAAGCAGAGCGAACGCAAATCGCTGATCCTGACCATCGACGGCGCGGGCAAAATCGGCGAGTTCTCTCTGGAGAACGTCAAGTACGTCCGGCTGGCGCTGCCGGCGGGCGACAAGGCGCCGATGACGCGCATCACCGACCTGGCCTGGGCCGGGGATCGGCTGCTGGTCGCGGGGTTGGCCAACGAGCAGTTTGCCTCGAAGTTGCTCTCCATTCCCGGCCCGCTGACGCACGAGGCGAAAGCGTCGATCTACAGCACCGAAACGTATCACGTCGCGCATCATCAGTGGGAGACGAAGGCCCCCATGACGGTCCTGATGCCCTTCGAGGAAGAGGGCAAAAAGTATGTGGCCGGATCGTTCGCCTGCACGCCGGTCGTCAAGTATCCCCTCGACGAGATCAAGGCGGGTGACAAGGTCAAGGGCGTCAGCATGATCGAACTGGGGTCCGGCAATCGCCCGCTCAACATGTTCTCCTACGAGAAGGGCGGCAAGGCCTACGTTCTGATGAACACGTTCCGCTTCCAACACGCGCGGAAGCCGGTGGGTCCGAGTCCCTACTGGACCGTCTGCTTCGAGCGGGAACTGCTCGCAGGCAAGGAGAAGGTGAACGAGAAAGCGCAGTGGCGCATCGACCACAAGGACAAGCCGTTGACAGATCGCATCCGGGTGGTCGAGGCCTATCACGGCGTCGCTCACATGAGCAAACTCGACGACAGCCGAGTCCTGACGCTGAAGCAGGACGGCAAGGACGGTCTGACCCTGGTGGCGCTGCCGCTGCCGTGATCGTCCAAAAGCTGGAGGTAGAACGAGTCTATCATGGCTCGTTCTACCTTTGGACTTTGATCCGGTTCGATATCGAGAATGCCTCCGAAAGGGATCGGCCATGCTGATATCTGTCCTGCTGGCGCTGGGGCTGGCCGACGCCGCCTCCGTTCAGGTCCGCGTCACGGCGGAGACGGCGCGAGTCGAGGTGGTCGCCAGCCTGCCTGGCACGCTCCTTGCGGATGTGCCGGTGGGAGTGCTGAAGCAGGAGCAGGGCGAACGCTGGCTGCGGTTCTCTCTGATCGATCCCGACAGCGGCGAGGAAGGCCCCGCCATGCTGGGGAACTATCGCCGGGAGAAGGCGACGCTCCTGTTCGTCCCGCGCCACGCACTGACTGCCGGACTGCATTACCGGGCCACGCTGGAACTCGGAGGCGGACGCACCGCGACGGCCGAGTATCGCGTGCCGGCAAAGGTCGCGTCTCCTCCCCCTGTCGTGGAGACGGTCTATCCGACGAGTGCGGTCCTGCCGGCCAATCAGCTCAAGTTCTATCTGCATTTCTCGAAGCCGATGCGCGAGAGCCGGACGATTTTCGATCAGATCCAGTTGCTCGACGAACAGGGCAAGCCCGTCTCCGAACCCTGGCGGCGAACGGAGTTGTGGAGCACCGACGGTAAGCGGCTGACGTTGTGGATTCATCCCGGACGAATCAAACGCGGCGTGGGGCCGCGCGAGCAGGAAGGGCCGGTGTTGCTCGAAGATCGCAAGTACACTCTGGTGATCGGGACCGAGGTGGCGGACGCCGCCGGCCAACCGCTGAGCAAGGCGTTCACGAAGTCGTTCCGCACCATAGCGGCGAAACGCTCCCCGCCCCTGCCCAAACAGTGGACGCTCCGTCCACCGCTCAAGGGCACGCGCCAGCCGCTCGTCGTCGAGTTCCCCGGTCCGCTCGACCGGGCGCTGTTGGACCGTCTCCTGAGCGTGACAACTCAGGGTGGCCGAGGCGTCGCCGGACGTATCGAGATCGGCAAGGAGGAACGCTCCTGGTCGTTCCATCCCGATCAGCCCTGGGAAGATGCCGGCTACACACTTGTGACCAATGGCCAACTCGAAGACCTGGCGGGGAACACTCCATCGCGGCTCTTCGACGTGGACCTGAAGGACGCTCCTCTCACGCCTGCGGAACTGACCCGCTCGTTCCGTCCGCGTTCTGAATGACCGATCGCAGTCATCCTCCACATGCGCGGGATTGAAGCGAAGGGAGCAAGGTATGGCAGAGGAGACGCGGCCGCTGGACGCCGTCGTCAATGAGGTGGTCGCCGAGGCCCACGTCCGGCCCGAGGACCTGCGGCCCGAAGAACGGGAGTACCTGCGCGAACACGCCCTCAAGAAGCCGCTCGGCGTCCTCCACATCTGGGCCCTCGGCGTCGGCGTCGTCATCACCGGCGAATACTTCGGCTGGAACCTCGGTCTGCGCGACAACGGCCCGGTCGCGATGATCGTCGCCTCGCTCATCGTCTGTCTGCTGTATCTGACCTGGGTTCTCGCCCTGTCGGAATTGTCCGTCGCCCTGCCCTTCGCCGGCGGCCCATTGGCCTATGGGCGGCGCGCGGCCGACCCGTCGCTCGGTTTCGTCATGGGCTGGTCGATGTTCCTGGAGTGCCAGTTCGCCACCATCGCCACGGCCCTGGCCACGGGCGGCTACATCGCATTCCTGATCGATCCCGCCGATCCCGACTCCACCATCGCTGTCTGGGCCGCCCTGGCGACTGTGGTGGTTTTCTTCCTGCTGCACACCTGGGGGGTGCGGGAACAGTCGTGGGTGATGATCGTCATGACCTACGGCGCGATCCTCGGGCTGGTCATTTTCTGGATCGCCGCCGCCACCAACTTCTCGTGGGATCGAGTCTGGACCAACCCGGTCCTGCCCCGAGGTAAGGGCTGGAAGGCTGTTCTCGACGCGGTCCCCTACGCCTTGTGGTGGCTGGTCATGATCGAGACGGTGGCCCTCGCCGCCGAGGAGGCTCACGAGCCGCATCGCACCATGCCGCGCGGCCTCGTCTGGGCGCAACTGACGCTCCTCGTGCTGGTCGTTCTGACCTGGCTCTTCGCGTGTGGGGCGGTGGATTCGCAGCACCTGGCGACCGACGACAAGGGCGAAGACATCGCCTATCCCCTGGCCGAGGTGATACGGCGAATCCCGGCAGGGCAGTCGCTGCTGCTGAAATACGGCTTCGGCTTGATCGCGCTGTTCGGGATGATCGCGAGTTATCACGGCATGGTCTACGGCACCAGCCGGCAGGCGTTCGCACTGGGCCGGGCCGGCTACCTGCCGGCGTTCCTTGGTCGCGTCCACGGTTCGCGGCGCACACCGAACGCGGCTCTGCTGACCTGTAGCCTGATTACGGCGGGATTCATTGTGGCGAGCATCTGGTTCCGCAAGGCGATCGACGTCGCCGTGCTGGTGTCCACGCTCACGGCTTTGATCTGGTACGTTTTGGCGATGGGCTGTCTGTTCGTGCTGCGGCGGCGCGAGCCGCAACTGTTCCGAAGTTACCGGGCACCGGTGTATCGAGTGCTGCCCATCACTGTCGTGCTGCTGTCCGCGTTCGCGATCTACGTCTACAGCGGCATCGACGTCAAGGTGATTCCCCTGACCGTTCTGCTCTACGCCCTGGGCCTGGGCTACTTCTGGTTCTGGTCTCACGGCCGAATTCAGTCGGCCGCCCCGGAAGAGTTGGCCGCCCGGCAGTCCCGCCCGGTGAAAGAGGAGGCGACTCCGTGAACCCTGACGACACCTCTCAGAACCAACAGCAGCCGGCCGGTCCGCGCTTCCAGCTCCTGGAACGCATCACGGCGGTGGTGCTGCTGCTTGTGGTCGCTTCCCTGGGCTGGGTGCTGCTGGCGGCCTCTCACCTGGACTGGGCCGAGGGAGCAGCGGCGGAGATGCAAGTCATTGTCATCCTCGCGCTGCTGACGGCGGCCCTGGTCCTGGTGAGTGTCGTCGCACTCCTTCACACCCGCTGAGGCTCGGCGTTTCCGCCGGCCCCCTTCAACGACGCCTTACTTGACGCTGTTGAACTTCTTGACCAGCGCCTCGACGTCCTTGCGGCTGAAGGGGATCGGACTCTTGTTGTTGTCCGTGTACTCGATGCGATCCACCTCCCATTTGTCCTTGGTGCTGGTGTCGAGGTGGACGGTGATGTCGGCAGTGTACTTGGTCTTGATGGCGGCGCCGACATAGCCCGCCGAGAGGGTCAGTACCGTGCGCCCCTCCTTGGGCTCCTTGAATTTGTACTCCTTCAGCGTGATGTCCTTCGCCGAACTGCGGGCCGCCTTGACGATGGTGTGGGCCACGTCGGTGACGAACGCCTTCTCTTCCTTCTCTTCGCTGCCGCGTTTGTTGAAGTTGGGGGTGTCGGCCCCGCGGGTGCTGCTCGACAGAACGATCGCGGCACACAGAACTGCCAGACCCTTGAACGCACTTCTCATGCTCAAACTCCTGAAAGGGGCGATAGAGAAAGTCCGCCGCGGAGACACTTTTCTCCGTGGCCGGGACAAGGTATAAGGTAGAACGACGCTCGACTTCTTGCCATCATCCCTTGCGGATGCTGCGCGTCTTTTCGTCAAAGACCATGCGCTGGCCCGTCTGTAGAGCGCGATCGGCCATGATGCAGGCGATCGCGTGCTGGTAGCCGTGCTCGGCAGTGCAGTGCGTCTGACGTTCGCCCTGGCGCACACACTCCAGCCAGTTGCGCATGTGGATCACGTCCATGTTCCCAACGAGGCCTGCCTTCGGCTTGATGACGCTTGCCTCGGCGACCTTCTTCTCCTTCGAGTTTTCCAGCCCGTCCGCCGACACCCGCCAGCCCTTTTCGTACTCCAGCGTCCCTTGCCGGCCGAGGATCGTGCAGCCGCTGCCGAAGCCGTTCGCCAGCGTCGAGGAGTAACTGCACAGGAAACCCTGCGGATACTCCAGCAGCGCCTGGACCGTGTCGCCGTTCTCGCGATGGTCCTTCCAGGCGTACGTCCCGCCGTGGGCCGTCACGCTTTTGGGGAATGTCGCCCCGGTCAGCATGTGGACCGTGTCGATCATGTGCGTCATCCACTGATCGATGATGCCGGTGCTGAAGTCGTGGAACAGGCGGAATTCGAGGTACTGGCGCGGGTCGAACTTGCGCTCCGGCCTGCCCATCAGGAACGCCTTCCAATCGACGTCCGTCTCGCGCAGCGTCTTGACCTCGGCGTCGCGCCGCCAGCGGTAGGGCGAGTAGGCGTTCTGCACCACCTGCACGCGCACGAGAGGGCCGAGGACGCCGGTACGGACGACCTCCTGAGCCGCGAGGTAGTGCAGATCGCTGCGGCGTTGCGTGCCGAGGGTGACGACTTTCTCCGTCTTGCGGCAGGCGTCGAGGGCGCTATTGGCCTCTTCCAGCACGTTGGCGAAAGGCTTCTCGCAGTAGACGTGTTTGTTGGCCTGGACGCAGCGGGTCAGTTGCTGGGCGTGGGCATGATCGGAGGTGGCGATGATGACGGCGTCGAGTCCGCCCTTGTCGAGCATGTCCTCGAGGTGGTGGAAGACCTTCGGCTCTTTGCCGGACTTTTCCTTGACGAACTGCATCGAGCGTTCGCGGTTGCGCGACCAGAGATCGCACACGGCGGTCAGTTCGGCGCCGCATTCTTTCGCGACCTGGAAGAAGCTGCTGAGCAAGGAACGCCCCCGCCCGCCCGGCCCGACGATGCCGACGGCGATGCGCTCGCCTGGCCCTTTCGCCGCCTTGTCCGCGATTGCGCCCAGAGCCAGGCCGGCCGAGGCAGCCGAGCCAAGGAAAGCGCGCCGTGAAAAGTCGTGATTCTGCATGTGCTGCTCCGAAGGAACAATTCCCTGTCGTTTTCCGGCCGCTTGCGGCTTTGCAAGGGCGGTGACACGACAGCCGAGCGGGTAATAAGCTTCAATCTTCGGGCAAGCGTATCTCCGAGGCAAGTATTTTTGCACACGATGCTCCGCGAAGTTCGACTGTGCTGGATGGGCGAGCGGGGCCAGTAATGGCCCCGGTTTGACGAACTACCCGAGCCGGGACGCTCACCGGCCGCCACGGGTTTCACTCGAGAGGCGTTGGAGGGTGCGACGGCTGACGTCGTTGCCCAGAAGATGAACCTGTCAATGGGGGCGGTCTCCTCGGCCAAATCGCGAGTCTTGCTCTTTTGCTCGCCCTGCCGAGAAAGATGGGACATGACCGAACAGGATTGGCTGACGGCCACGGAACCACTGGTGATGCTCGACCACCTCCGGATCACCGGGAAGGGGATGGATCGGCAGTTGCGCCTTTTCGGGGCTGCGTGTTCTCGCCGGGTCTGGAGTTGGCTCGATGATCTGGGCCGTGCAGCCGTGGAAGTTGCCGAATTGTTCGCGGATGGCGTGGCCGGACCCGATGAATTGCGCGCGGCCCGGCTCGCCTGCAAGTTCGCCGGCAGCAGCGCCGCCTGGTACGCCGCCGCCAGAAGCCCTGCCGTCGCGGCCCGCAACGCCGCCTTGAGCGCCCAGGCTGGTTCTCACTCCTTTGTCGAGCAGATGGCTCAGGCAGCCCTGCTCCGCTGCATCTTCGGCAATCCATTCCGAGATTCGCCCACGC
>JBBRIK010000121.1:0-8985 GCA_038221045.1 Gemmatales bacterium | reverse complement strand
CCTCCTGCAAGCGCACCTGGCGGGGCGGTATGACGCCGAGGGCCGGATCATTCGGATGAACGACGAGTACTACTACCACGACTCCCCCTCGGACGCGGATCGGCAGTTGGCGGATATCTGGAGGGGGATTATGGGGGATTTGTGTTTGCCGGATGTGTTATGCGAAGAGTAGCTCGCCCACTTTCCCAGTAGGACCGGCAGTGGCGGAGATATGGCGGGTGATTGTGGAGAATCCGCTTCGGGGATAACGTCCGGGGAAGGGACAAGGTGAACCGTGAACGAAGAACTCTGGTTGGCCGCGAAGCAGCCCAAAAACGATGCTGTCCCACTTGCAGGACTCGCAAAAGCTAGCCCGGACGAAAACTGGCCGGAGGAAACTGCACCTCGCTGGGATTAGTTTCTGTCGAAAGGTCGTCCATCTTCTTCCGAAGAAGGGGCAAGCGGTATTCTTGCTCGCACTCCAGGACAGGGAAGAATTCGCTGACGGGATCGGTTCTCGTGTGACATTACGACAGGCGTGGAATAACGCGGCGCAATACATCTTTCCTCTTCCCCCTATACGAACGGCAGAGGAACACATTCGGCACATGGGCGAGCATCAGGCCGTGGACTGCCTGCGAGATGCACTGAATCCGAATTCGGTGCGATCAGCCAAGGGTTCACTTGAGCAAGCAGAAATGGCAATACTCGGGTTGATGCGGTACAGGGAGCCGCCACCCGAAATCATCGCATTGGGAAAAAGTCTGCATTGTCTCTTTGGCAACTCTTTCCGCCCCGTCGCCCTCGACCCCGCTTGGCTCACGCCCACGGTTCGCGGCCTCGCTCAGGGCATCTACGACGACCGCGCCTTCGATCGTCCACCCATCCTCGCTGACGCCCTCGAAGACGCCGGCTGCACTGACGAGCAGATCCTTTCGCACTGCCGGGGACCGGGGCCGCACGCGCGGGGATGCTTCGTGATCGATTGTCTCCTCGGCAAGTCGTAGAGAGACTACGTCAGTCCACCTCCAGCACCCGCTGTAACGCCGGGCGACCGTAGACTGCTCCACCGGTCAATACCTTCAGGTTCGGCAAGATCTGGGCTTCCCCTGACCCGTGCGTATGCCCGCA
Source organism: Gemmatales bacterium (assembly GCA_038221045.1). Classification (GTDB taxonomy): domain Bacteria; phylum Planctomycetota; class Planctomycetia; order Gemmatales; family Gemmataceae; genus JBBRIK01. The sequence goes on along the minus strand of JBBRIK010000121.1, from coordinate 7,875 downwards.
CAGCACCGTCATCTGCCGAGCTGGATGAGCCGTCATCGCCTCCCGCAGCACGTCGCCGACAGCCTTGCAGGAAAAGTGCGGCAGCCAGTCGTCGTCGGAGATCCTCCCCTCGTGCCAGCACGCCTCCCGGAAGGGCGGGACATGGGTGAGGACGATCACATGGCGGAAGCGCTCAAGGGCGTCGGGCAGCACGGAGCGGAGGTACGCCGCGGCCTCGTCGCCCAGTTCCTGGAGCTTCGGAAGACGGGCCTTCTTCCTGAGCGAGAGGAACTCCTCGATAAACTCCCAGTCATTCAACTCGATGCGTGATTCCCAGTAGTCGCCGTACCGCCCATCGCCCCAGCCGTCGTGGCCGATGAGACACGCCTCGTTGGTGAGATGGACAACCCCCGACAGCGGCAGCCAGTGGAGGTTCCGAGACGCGATGCAAGCAGCCTCGATCTGTTTCCGGACGGCGGAAATGGATCCCCGGTAAAAATCATGATTGCCCAGGACGAAGTAGATCGGGCGGGCCAAGGCCTCGTCGATCTGCTCAAGGTAGGAGACCAGGCTGGGGGCCTCCCCGACGTCCCCGCCGAGCAGAACGCCGTCAGCCGGCACCTCGGCCAGGCAGCGGAGGAACTCCTCGGTGTCGGCCGCGTCGAGGAAATTCAGGTGGATATCGGTGAGCCAGGCGAGACGCTTCATGCCGCCATTCTATTCTCGCTCACGCAAACACTCATTCTCCGATCTTCCTCTGCTCCGCCAGGCAATCCAGGACACACAGTTCGGTGTCCAGCAGAACTGTACTTGTGCGGCGTCGCCCGTTATGTGGCGGTCGCTCGTCTGCTCGAGGATTCAAAGCCCCTACTACAAACCGGCGCCACATAACGAATGGTCAGCGAGCCAGGTTTTTCGACAAGCAGATGGTACGCTGGCACGATCCCTCCGAACCTGCTTCGGCGTGTCGGACCGCTGCGCGCTACGGGTTGGGACTTGGCGACTTCGGTCGATGTGACCGACGCGCGCAGCGTTGCATCAGGAAGTGCTCGTCCCGAGCGGCCGAAGCAGAAGCCGCCAAAATGACGATCCCCTGGTTCGCGCGGGGACAGGCCCCATAGACCACGGACGATATGACCGACGCGCGCAAGGCTCGGGCGCTGACCACTTCGCTCGTCGGCGCGGAGCAGCAGCGCTCAACTCGGTGTTGCCTTTGGGACTGTACTGGCCGTCTCCTTCGCGGGCGACGTCTTCAACGACCGGTGTGTCTTCCTGGTCCGTGTTTCTACGATGAGGCCCAAACAATCGAGAAACGGTGGCGAACCAGTGAGTTGAGGTTCCAGGCGATGGCTAAGATCTCTTCTCACCAAGCATTCATGTGTTTCGGAGGGCAGGACGAAGAGAATCGCTGCACGAAGGCTGATCTTGATGCAGTCCCCGATCCGGGAGAGCCGACTTACCCATCAGATAGCTGTCGCACTCGCGAGCAGCCCCGCGGCCCTCGTTAATTGCCCAGACCACCAGGCTCTGTCCGCGCCGCATGTCCCCGGCCGCGAACACTCCCTCGACGCTCGTGCTGAACTTCCCATTTTCCGTCTTCGCGTTGGTCCGGGCATCCTTCTCCACCCCGAGTTGATCGAGGAGCTGGTTCTCCGGCCCGCTGAAGCCCATCGCCAGCAGGACGAGCTGGGCCGGAAAAACTTGCTCCGTGCCGGGGATGTTCCGCGGCACGGTCCGGCCATTGTCGTTCACCCACTCGACGCGGACGGTGTGGATCTCCTTCAGATGTCCCGCGTCGTCGCCGGCGAACTTTGTCGTCTGGATTGAATACTGTCGCGGATCGTCGCCGAAGCGTGCCTTCGCCTCTTCCTGGCCGTAGTCGAGGCGATAGATCTTCGGCCACATCGGCCAGGGGTTGTCCACAGCGCGGCCCACGGGCGGCCTCGGCACGACCTCCAACTGCAGGATGCTCTTGCAGCCGTGCCGCAGGGAGGTGCCGACGCAGTCCGTACCCGTGTCGCCGCCGCCGATGACAATGACGTCCTTTTCCTTTGCCGAGATGTAGTTGCCGTCCTGATGCTGGCTGTCGAGCAGGCTCTTTGTGTTGGCGTGCAGGAACTCCATCGCGAAGTGAATGCCCTTGAGGTTTCGGCCTTCCGTCTTGGCAAAGAAGTCATTCGGCCTCGTGGCCCCACCGCACAGGACGACAGCGTCGAAGTCCTTGCGGAGTCTCTCCACCGGGAAGTCCTTGCCGACCTCGCAGCGCGTGACGAAGACGACGCCCTCGGCCGCCATCAAGTCGATGCGCCGCTGGACATAACGCTTGTCGAGCTTCATGTTTGGGATGCCGTACATGAGCAGCCCACCGATGCGGTCGGCACGCTCGAAGACGGTGACGTGATGCCCGGCTCGATTCAGTTGAGCGGCGCAGGCCAGCCCCGACGGCCCGGAGCCGACTACCGCGACCTTCATTCCCGTCCGCACGGCGGGAGGCTCCGGCTTCACCCAGCCTTCCTCGAAGCCACGGTCGATGATGGCGCATTCGATGTTCTTGATGGTGACGGCCGGCTCGCTGATGCCCAGCACGCACGACCCTTCGCAGGGAGCGGGACAGACGCGCCCGGTGAACTCGGGGAAGTTGTTGGTCTTGTGCAGCCGGTCGAGGGCTTCCTTCCAGAGGCCGCGATAAACCAGATCATTCCACTCCGGAATAAGGTTGTTGATGGGGCAGCCCGCGGCCATGCCCCCGATGAGGGCGCCGGTATGGCAGAACGGGACTCCGCAATCCATGCAGCGTGCGCCCTGCTGGCGCAACTGTTCCTCGCCGGCGTGGCCGTGAAACTCGTCCCACCCCTGGCTGCGTTCAATCGGAGAACGGGCCAGCGGCAGTTCGCGCGGGAACTCCAGAAAACCAGTCGGCTTACCCATGACTCTCTCCCCTACTCTACTTCCCGCCGGCCCGCGCCAGGTCGTGCGCGTTTTCTTCGAATGCCGCCATGATCGCTTCTTCGTCGGGCAACCCCTGCGCCTTGTAGCGCTTCTGCGTCTCCAGTACCCGGCGGTAGTCGTTCGGATACACCTTGACGAACCGCGGCCGATGCGCGTCCCAGCTTTGCAGCATCCGCAGCGGCCGATCGCTGCCGGTGTACTCGTGGAACTTCCGCATCAGCTCCCGCACCTCCGCCATGTCCTCCTCGTCCTCCAGCGCGAACAGTTGCACCATCTCCTTGTTGCAGCGCCTCGGGAAGGTGCCGTCCTCGTCGTAGACGTAGGCGATGCCGCCGGACATGCCCGCCGCGAAGTTCTTGCCCGTCGGTCCCAGGACGACCACGCGACCGCCCGTCATGTACTCGCAGCCATGATCGCCCACCGACAGAACGACCGCGTTGATGCCGCTGTTGCGGACGCAGAAACGCTCGCCCGCCATACCGCGGATGTATGCCTCGCCGCTCGTCGCTCCGTAGAACGCCACGTTGCCGATGATCACGTTGTCCATCGCCTTGAACGTGGAAGCGGGCGGCGGGGAGATGATGATCTTGCCTCCCGACAGCCCCTTGCCGACGTAGTCGTTCGCGTCGCCCTCCAGGCTCAGCGTGATGCCGCGCGGCAGGAACGCACCGAAACTCTGACCCGCCGATCCCTTGAAGTGCAGGCGAATCGTGTCGGGCGGCAGGCCGTCCGGTCCGTAGCGGCGCGTCAGCTCGCTGCCGAGCATCGTGCCGACGACGCGATTCGTGTTGCGGATCGGCAGAGTCGCGGAGACAGGCTCGCCGTTTTCCAGGGCCGGCCGGCACAGCGGGATCAGCGTCGTGCGGTCGAGGGCGACGTCCAGGCCGTGGTCCTGCGGCTGCCGGCAGTGCCAGCCTACTTCGGGGCCGACCCGCGGCTGATGAAAGATCGGCGAAAAATCCAGGCCTTGCAGTTTGAACTGCTCGATCGCCTGCGACATATTGAGCTTTTCACTGTGCCCAACCATCTCGACGAGAGTGCGGAAGCCAAGTTGGGCCATCAGCTCGCGCACCTCCTCGGCGATGAAACGCATGAAGTTGACGACGTGGTTCGGATCGCCCGTGAACTTCTTGCGTAACTGCGGGTCCTGAGTCGCCACGCCGACCGGGCAGGTGTTCAGGTGACAGACGCGCATCATGACGCAGCCCAGCGCCACCAGCGGCCCCGTCGCGAAGCCGAACTCTTCCGCCCCCAACAGCGCCCCGATGACCACATCGCGGCCCGTCTTCAACTGGCCGTCCACCTCGACGACGATGCGGGAACGCAGATCGTTCAGGAGAAGAGTCTGCTGCGTCTCGGCCAGGCCCAGCTCCCACGGAGCGCCGGCGTGCTTGATGCTCGTCAAGGGCGAGGCCCCTGTGCCGCCGTCGTGGCCGCTGATCAGCACCACGTCGGCATGCGCCTTGGCGACGCCAGCCGCGATGGTGCCGACTCCCACTTCCGCGACGAGTTTGACGCTGATCCGCGCCTGCGAATTGGCGTTCTTCAGATCGTGAATCAGCTCGGCCAGGTCCTCGATACTGTAGATGTCGTGGTGCGGCGGCGGCGAGATCTGGCCGACTCCCGGCGTCGAATGCCGCACCTTCGCGATCCACGGATAGACCTTGCTGCCGGGCAACTGGCCGCCCTCACCCGGCTTCGCCCCCTGCGCCATCTTGATCTGCAATTCCCTGGCGCTGACCAGGTAATCGCTGGTGACGCCGAACCGGCCCGAGGCGACCTGCTTGATCGCGCTGTTCTTCGAGTCGCCGTTTTCGTTCCGCCAGCGATAGCGCGCCGGGTCCTCGCCGCCTTCGCCGGTGTTGCTCTTGCCGCCGATGCGATTCATGCCGATCGCCAGAGTCTCGTGCGCCTCCTTACTGATCGAGCCGTAAGACATCGCTCCCGACTTGAACCGTTTCATGATCGATTCGACGGATTCCACTTCCTCAATCGGAATCGGCTTCTCCGCCAGCTTCAACTCGAACAGGCCGCGCAGAGTGCAAAGGCGTTTCGCCTGGGTGTTGACCAGGGTGCTGTACTCCTTGAACACCTTGAAATTGCCCGAGCGGCAGGCGTACTGTAGCTTGTGGATCGTCTCGGGATTGAACAGGTGATACTCGCCCTCGCGGCGATACTGGTAGTGCCCGCCGACGTCGAGCGTGTGGCCGTTGAGGGGCCGCTCGGGAAACGCCCGCTGATGCCGTGCTCGGGCAGCCGCGGCGATCGCGTCCAATCCCACTCCTGAAATCCTGGATGCCGTCCAGGTGAAGTAACGGTCGATCACGTCCCTGTTCAGACCCACCGCCTCGAAGATCTGGGCCCCGCAGTAGCTCTGTGCCGTCGAGATGCCCATCTTGGACATCACCTTCATCACGCCCTTGCTGATGGCCTTGACGAAGTTCTTGAGCGCGTGCTCGGCATCGACGCCGGGCAGAGCGCCCTGGCGAATCATGTCCTCGATCGTCTCGAAGGCGAGGTAAGGGTTGATGGCCCCTGCGCCGTAGCCGATCAGCAGCGAGAAATGATGCACTTCGCGCGGCTCGCCGCTCTCCAGCACCAGGCCGACCTTGGTGCGTGTGCCCTCGCGGATCAGGTGATGATGCACCCCGGCGACGGCCAGCAGCGCTGGAATGGCGGCGTGCTCGCCATCGACGCCGCGATCCGACAGGATGATGAAGTCGTAACCCGCTGCCACCGCCGCGCTGACGTCGCGGAACAGCCCGCCCATCGCCAGCTCGAGGCCGAACGCTCCCTGCTTGACGGGGAACAGGATGGGCAACGTGAGCGTCTTGAAACCGTACGGCCCCTCCCCGTTGAGACGGCGCAACTTCTCCAGCTCGTCGTGGCGCAGGAGGGGTGAGGCGAGCTTGATCTGCCGGGCCGATTCGGGCGTTGGCTCCAGGAGGTTGAATTCGGCGCCGATGGTCGTCACCATCGACATGATGATCTCTTCGCGAATGCAGTCCACCGGCGGGTTGGTGACCTGGGCGAAGAGTTGCTTGAAGTAGTTGTAAAGCAACTGCGGGCGATCCGAGAGGACCGCCAGGGCGGCGTCGTTTCCCATGGAGCCGATGGCCTCATTGGCATCGAGGGCCATCGGCGGCAGCAGGATCTTCAGGTCCTCGCTGGTGTAGCCAAACGCCTGCTGCCGGAGAAGAAGGCCGTCGTGATCGACTTCCTCGGCGGGGGAGCCGGGCGGCAGCTGCGCCATCGACACGATGTTGTCGCGCAGCCAGTCGGCGTAGGGGTGTTCGTTGGCGATGCGGTACTTCAGTTCCTCGTCGGCGATGATGCGGCCCTGCTCCAGATCGATGAGGAACATGCGCCCCGGCTGGAGGCGGCCTTTCCGCAGTACGTTCTCGGGGGCCACGTCGAGGACGCCGAACTCCGACCCCATGATGACCAGGTCATCCTTGGTGACGTAGTAGCGCGACGGCCGAAGGCCATTGCGGTCGAGGACGGCGCCGATCTGCCGGCCATCGGTGAAGGCGATCGAGGCGGGGCCGTCCCACGGCTCCATCAAGCAGGAGTGGTACTCGTAGAACGCGCGCTTGTCAGGCGTCATGGTCGGGTCGCCGCTCCACGGCTCCGGGATCATCATCATGATCGCATGAGCGAGCGAGCGGCCTGACAGGACGAGCAATTCCAGGGCGTTGTCGAACATGGCCGAATCGCTGCCACTCTCGTCGATGACGGGCATGATGCGGGCCAACTCCATGCCGAACAGCCCGGAGCGCATCAGCCTCTCGCGCGCCTTCATCCAGTTGACGTTGCCGCGCAGCGTGTTGATCTCGCCGTTGTGGCAGAGATATCGGTAGGGGTGAGCGCGCGCCCAGGTCGGGAACGTGTTGGTACTGAAGCGTGAGTGGACCAGCGCCAGGGCGGACTGCATGGCCGGGTTGCTGAGGTCCGGGAAGTACGGGTCGAGCTGCGGGGCGTTGAGCATGCCCTTGTAGATGAGCGTCTTGCACGACAGGCTGGGGATGTAGAACATGCCCCGGTGCGCCAGGCCGGACTTTGCAACCGCGTTCTCGACGCAGCGGCGGATCACAAAGAGGCGCCTCTCGAAGGCCAAGTCGTCCGCTCCCAGGACGCGCACGCCGCGATCCTGCCGGCCGATAAAGACCTGCTTCATGACCGGCTCGCCGAGCTTCGCGGTCGGCCCGATTTGCGAATTGTCGGTCGGGACGGTGCGCCAGCCGAGGACAACCTGGCCCTGCTTGCGGACGACGTACTCGAACAACTCCTCGCAGTGTCGCCGGTCGTACGGGTCGGCCGGCAAAAAGACCAGGCCGACGCCATACTCTCCCGGCGCGGGCAATTTGATATTCAGCCGGTCACATTCCTGACGCAGGAAGGCGTCGGGCGTCTGCATGATGATGCCGGCGCCGTCCCCGGTGTTGGTCTCGCAGCCGCAGGCGCCGCGGTGCTCCAGGTTGACCAGGATCTGGATCGCCTTGCGGATGATGTCGTGCGCCTTGCGGTTCTTCAAATCCGCGACGAAGCCGACGCCGCAGGCGTCGTGCTCGTGCCGCGGGTCGTACAGCCCCTGTGCAGCGGGCAAGAATGCAGTTGTCATCTCGCTAACCACATTCGGGCGAGCCGGGCGTTGAGTCAGACGGGGTGGTGTCCGTTGCGTTCCGGGCCGGCTCCGATGGTCCGCAGCAGGTCGATGAAGGCGCGGGTGGCGCTGCCGAGCTGCGGCTGCCGGCGGTGGATGATGCCGAGCGGCCGCACCATGCTGGCCCCTTGCAGGCGCAGGCCCAGGAGCGTGCCCGCCAGCACCTCCTGGCGAATGGTCGGCTCGGGCAAGAGGGCGAAGCCGGCCCCGACCTCGACCGCCTTCTTGATGTTCTCGATGTTGTCGAACTCGAACGCGACATCGCACTTCACGCCCTGATTGCG
>JBBRIK010000120.1:0-9008 GCA_038221045.1 Gemmatales bacterium | reverse complement strand
TGGCATTGCTTACTCCTTTGGTTTCGCCGCCTCAGCTCTGAACAAATCAACGACTCTATAATCCAGTCTCGAGAGTTCATCGGGGTAGGGAACCCGACAGTTGAGGTCGTTCACGAAGTCGCGGTACTTCCGGATGGCGCTTTGCAGTTCTGGCCATGTCCCGATGTCGCGGTCGCGGTAGGCGTGGATTGCGTTTCTTCGCTGCCGAACGAGTTTGCACCAATCGTGCCACTCATCCCGATCTCCATCGGCCCAGATTGCGCGGTCAAAGAAGCGGCACAGTTCATCGAAGTGTAAGGCGTCCGGAGCCAGGTCGTTCCCTGAACGGTCCTGCATTGGGTTCGTCGCGTAGGCGTGTTCCCAGACGCAGAGGTACCACGTCATGGTCCCTTCCACCAGGCTACCAAGATTGGTCCAGGCCAGGATGAGTTGACCTTCGCGTTCGGCGTCAGGTGGTTCGTCCAGCCAGAGCCGAAGGCACCGAGAGAGCGACACCTGCCGATCAAGACGAGACCGCTGTAACAGATGAGCCGCTTCGGCGGGGGACCAGCCTGCCGCTCCACGCTGCCAGAAGTCGTGGATGTATTCGTTCAGGTAGATGATGTCGTGGATCGCGACCTCGAGCGGGATCGTCTCGGCGGGTTCATCGGTCATCACAGTTCCCCCCAGAAGGCTCGCTGAACCAGCGAGTCGAAGAGATGGCTCGCCTCCCCGGCGTGATTTCGCAGTTGGCACTTTACCTGTCGCGACTTGCTTATCGAGTTGGCGTACTGCCGTTGTTCCTCGATTCGCGGGAACGGCACACGGATCGAGAGGACTTTTTCCATTGAAATATTCTTCATCGAGCCGCTGGTCCCCGTTGCTCTCCGGCCGATCTCGTAGCGGATTCGGGGATGGTTGAGGAGTGCATGAACGAAGAGCGGCTCAACCTTGTCACGGTCACGCCAAACGAACCGCCATAACTTGTCGGGCAGAACCCGATCAGGCGGGGTCTCGTGAACGTAGACGGTGGCGCCGACGAGTTCGGTCGTGTTGGCCCGGCTGAAGAGCAAGTCACCCTTGCGGACGAAGTGTTCCTTGGGTGGCTCATAGTCTGGGGTATCGGCTTCGCTTCGTCTGGTTGGTATTCCCGCCAGGTGACGGCACTGACCTTCAGGACGAAGTACTTCGTTCCAGGACCCGGACTGTCCGGGGAAGCCATATTCAAGCCACCCTCGAACCGCTCCACGAAATCGGAAAGTGGCACGAAGGCTGTTTCGTCCCCCCGGAAATACCCCGAGAAGAGCGACTCAAAGAGAGAGGTCTCGTATGACTCAAGTACATCCAACGTCTCCCGCCGCTTCCGGCGGATGCCATCAGCCTTGTCGAGAATGGCGGCAATCCGCTTCTGGTCGGCGATTGGTGGAAGGGCCACCTCTAGCGTCTTCAGCCGTGTGCCATTTACGCCTGGTTGTCCTGCTCCCTGTGCGTGTTTCGCAATTTGTCTCCAGTAGACAGGCGTCTGGAAGAAGTATGCCAAGAATAGCGGATCAACTTCGGGCTTCGGTCGGACACGGATCAAGTAAGAGGCGAACACCGCGTCCTTGGGGCAACTCCGAATCAAGAAGCTCTTTCCGGTCGTCGCCCCCGTTCGGGCGAAGACAATGTCACCTGGTCGTAACCGGTATTGAGCGCTTTCTGAGGAAACAGCCTCGCAGAACGGGACGGTATCCCAATTCACAGCGCCGTTCTGAATGTCCGTGATACGCAGAAACTTTGGCCCGATCGCTACCGAGCAAGCTGAGGCTGTGTATCCGTACTCGATTCCGTCAGAGATCGCATCTAGCAAACATCGCTTCCAGCCTGGAGGTGTAAGGCGGCTTTTCACAACATCGCCTCCAGTTCTTCCAAGTCGGCGGCGATGTCCTGGTCCAGTTTTTTCAGCCGCCTCAGGATTGTCTTCGGAGGGTCATACTTTACCTCCTCAAGGACCACCTCCTTGTAGCGGCTCACCGACAGGTCGTAGTTCTGCTCAACAATCTCCGCCTTCGACACGAAAAATGACTTTGCCGTGCGCTCGTTCTCGGAACCGTCGCTTACGCTTCCGGCTCGGACACGGACGGACCACTTCGCGCGGACGTCGGGGAGGTCGTTCTGGGCCGGCGTTGGGTCACGCTTGTCATCTAGCGAGTAGCCGTCCGCCTGCACGTCGTAGAACCAGACGTGTTCCGTCCGCCCACCTTTCGTGAACAGCAGGATCGCCGTGGATACCCCCGCATACGGTTTGAAAACGCCGGCGGGCAGCTTGATCACCGCCTCTAACTGGTTCTCCTCGATCAGCATCTTCCGCAGCTCGACGTGGGCCTTCGACGAGCCGAACAGCACCCCGTCCGGCACGATCACCGCACAGCGGCCGCCCAGCTTCAGCATTCGCAGCATTAGCACCAGGAACAGTAGCTCCGTCTTTCGCGTCTTCACCTTGCCCGTCAGCGACGAATGCACGTCGGACTCGTCCAGGCTGCCCTTGAACGGCGGATTGGCCAGGACGAGGTCGAAGGCGTCGGCAGCAAAGTTGGGGAAACGGTCGGGGTAGGCGTTGCTCAGCGTGTCCATGTAGTGGACGTCCGGCGTGTTGACGCCGTGCAGCATCAGGTTCATGGCCGCGATGCGGAGCATTGTCACGTCGAAGTCGAAGCCGTGGAACATCCGCGTCTGGATGTGCTGGCGATACGGCTCCAGCAGGTCGCCAGTCAGGGTCACCACCTTCTCGCCGTCCGCCTCCTCGACAAGCCGGCCCGCCTCGGACGTGTATCGCTCCTTCAGATGCTCCATCACGCCGACCAGGAAGCCGCCCGTACCGCAGGCAGGATCGCCAATGACGTCGTCCGGCTTCGGTTCGACCAGGTCCACCATCAGGCGGATGATGTGCCGCGGCGTGCGGAACTGGCCGTTGATGCCTGCCGTGGTCAGTTTGCCGAGCAGATACTCGTAGAGGTCACCCTTGGTGTCGCCGCCGGTCAGCGGCAACTTCTCGATCATGCTGGCTGCCGAGGAGAGCAGGCTCGGCTTCTGGATCAGCAGTTGGGCGTCCTTCATGTACTGGCCAAAGGTACCGCCCTCCGCGCCCAGCCGGCGAAAGTGCGGGAACACCCTGTCTCGCACGAGCGGCAACATCTCGTCGCCGCCTAGCTTGGTGAAGTTCTGCCAGCGCAATGCTTGCTCGTCCGGCCCGAACACGCCCCGGAATGGACGACCAGGGTGCAGCCGACGCCATTTCTTCTCGTCGGTGCTTTCCCGGATGTCGAGCAGCCGGGCGAAAGCCAGGAACGAGATTTGCTCGATGACCGTCAGCGGGTTGGTGATGCCGCCGGTCCAGAACTCTTCCCAGAGCTTATCGACTCGTGCTTTCAAGGGGCCTGTGATCATAATGAGAGATTGCTCCCTGCTGTTACGGTTGCTCGAACCTCGGACCACCGATGTCCGAGCCGAAAGCGTAAGCGACGGTTGGGGACAAGATCCGTTGCTTACGCTTCCGGCTCGAATGGGGTTCTGCCGTCGTAGACCGCCATCGGTTCGCCCTGACCAATGACGACGTAATCGATCTTCGCGGCGACTGCCTCTTCCGTCCAAAGGTAGAGAGTACTGCCGTGTTGCGTCCAACGGGTGCGATCCGCTGGCTCGGCCAGCCGCTCCTTGAGCCGGCGGCTGGCATAGGCCTTGAAGTCCGACATGACTTTCTCCGGCTTTGCATTCGCAGTCACCACGACATGCACATGATTGGAACGCACATGCACCGCCCACAAGGTCCAACCACGATGGCTGGCGACTTCCCGGATCGTTTGCAGAACAACAGCACGCCGGTCGGCATCGAGGAGGTAGGGAGGCTCCGCCAGTTTGCACTGTTCGGAACCTTCTCGCTCCTCATCGGGAGGAAGGAACGGCGTGCCTACTTCATTGTGCGAGTGGTCCACTGATCCTGGAGCACGCCCGTGCAACCAGGTGCCGTAGGTCGTGAAGGTAATGAAGTACGCCAATGGTGTTTCGGGCATCGTGAGGTCTCTCCAGGGAGTTCGGTGTCCGAGCCGGAAGCGTAAGCGACGGTTCTTGTCCCCAACCGTCGCAGACTCGGACCGTCGCTTACGCTTCCGGCTCGGACCGTCGCTCGGCACATGAGCGTATCACAGCGAGCAGTTCCTCCGCCAGCGGTTCGTCGAATAGTCCGTCCAGCCCATCGCTATGCAGGGTTGTGAACGGCGGCTCATATAGCCGGGACACTTCGATGGAACCGTAACGGCTGATGTAGTTCTGGAGCAGGTCGAGGAACTTCACCTGATGTGAGTTCAGTTCGGGATGTTGCTGCACGAACGCCGTGAATCTGTCCTGAACTGCCCGGGCATCCAGGCCGATGATGCCGCGGATGGCCTGGTCGAGCTGCCCTGCCGTCTCCGGATAATAGTCCACCAGGTCATTGAGGTCGAGGCTGGAGTCCTGCGTCAGCACCAGCGACACCAGGGCTTGCAGGTCCGCCTCGCTCACCGGCTGGCCGGCTCGAATCCGCCAGAGCGTCTCGCTGGAGTCGAACAGCTCCGTCAATACTTTGAGGACGCGGTTACGGTAGGCCACCAGCTCCAGCCCGTCGAGCCGAACCTCGTGCGTCTTCCTCTCGATCAGCGACTCATCCTCCTTGATGTCCAGCACCTTTGACGGCAGCGCTAGACCGCTCGGCTTCTGGCGGTACTGCATGATGCCGCGCAAGGCGCTCCGCACTTCCTCCAGGGAACTCACCGTCGCTGCGGCCCAGAACTCCGCGGTTTTGACGCGCTCGATGGCCGGTACTTTCGCGGCCACCTGGCTGAGGTTGATGCGAAGCCGGCCGACTCCGTCGAGCAACTCGGCCTTGAGGTCGTCGAACCGAGCTGAGCCTTTCAGCCGTTCTGTCTGGAGCTGGCACACCAACCGGTCGAAACGGTAGGCGTCCTCGTGGCCGGCAATGTTGATCCACTGCGTCAAGGGGGCGATCTCCTGGGCCAGGACCGCCCGCGTGGCTGGCGTAAACTGCTCCAGTACCTCGCTCCTGACGACGGCCTTGACCTCGCGCCACTTTTCGCGAACAGCAATGCTCTTTTCCGGCAGGGCGGCAATGTCGGCGGCGATCAGCGACACGGCCAGGCGGAACGCCTCCACGTCCTGGGCGTCGAGAGCGGCCTCGGCCAGCCGCAGCCGCGACTTGAACACTAGCTGCATCAGCGGTTTGCTCGCCGGCGGTTCGGCCTGGGGAGCGTTCTCGCCGAACCACTCGAAGTTGCCCCAGTGGTCGAAGATCTGGAACTTCGTCTTGTCCTTGCCGGGTCCGAACAGGTTGGGCGACAGCCTGGTCCCTCTGCCGATCATCTGCCAGAACTTGACGTAAGAGTAGACCGGCTTGGCGAAGACGAGGTTGACGATTTCGGGTACGTCGATGCCGGTGTCGAGCATGTCTACCGAGATGGCGATGGTCAGAGCGGGGTTGTTGCCCAGACCCTTGAAGTCGTCGATCAACTCCTCCGCCCGCGGATCGTAGTTGTCGATGACCCGGCAGAAGTTGCCGCCATACTGCGGGTACATCTCGTCAAAGAGCGCCTGGAGAAGGATCGCGTGGTTGTGGTCCCGGGCGAAGATGATCGTCTTGCCCACACGCGAGCCGCTGGCATCGCGGATGCCCCGCTCCATGAGGTTGCGGAGGATGAGCCGGTTGGTGTCCTTGTTGAAGACGCGGCGATCGACGGCCTCGCGGTTGTACTCAACCATCCCCGGCTCGGGATCGTCGGCTTCCAGTTGTACCTGCTGTTCCCGGTTCATCTGCGAATAGCGGATGCCCTCGCGGAGGAAGGGCGTGGTGTGGGTCTCGACCTCGAAGGGGACGAGATAGGGGGGAGTATGGTTGATGGCCTCCGCGTAGCCGTAGTTGAAGGTCGGGTCGTCGCCCTCGCAGTCGAACATGGTGAACGTGTCGCGGGACACGAACTGCACCGGCGTGGCCGTCAGGCCAACTTGCATGGCGTCGAAGTACTCGAACAGGTCGCGGTAGCGGTTGTAGATGCTGCGGTGCGACTCGTCGGCAATAATCACGTCGAAGAAGCCGACGTCGAAGGTCTGAAAGCACTTCATCATGGCCGGGTAGGTGGCCAGGTAGATGCGTTTGTCGCGGTCGTGGGACGTGTCGGCGGTGATGAAGGTCCGTGGCTCGCCGGGCAGATACGCCTTGAAGGCGTTGTTCGCCTGCTTGCGCAGCTCGCGCCGGTCGCACAGGAACAGAATGCGCCGCGCCCACTTGGCCCGGATCAGGGCATCGCACAGGGCCACGGCCACACGCGTCTTGCCGGTTCCGGTCGCCATGACGATCAGCGCTCGCCGCTTCTTCTCGGCGAACTTCTCCGCGACGCGCTTGACGGCCTCGTACTGATAGATTCGGTCGATGATGCCGGGACCTGGAGCGAGACTCGTTCGAGGCCGGCGCTCACGCTGCTGGAACCTGCGGTATTGCAGGCTGTCTCTTGACGGGAGACCGTAGAGTCGTCGGGGCGGTTCGTTCTCCTTGTCGTTCCACAGCCAGAGGTCGTAACCGTTGCTGTAGAAGATGAATGGCCGGACGCCATGCTGCGCTCCCAGGCCGTCGGCGTAGCAACTCGCTTGCGTCCGGCCATCCTCGGCATTGAGGGCGGTCTTCTTCGTCTCGATGACGCCCAACGCTGTGCCGTCATCGTCATAGAGGACGTAGTCCGCCCTCCCCTTGCCGGACTCGGTCGGTTGCCCGGCGACTTCGACCTCCTGGCCGACCTCGTCCGTGGACGCGCCGGCAGCGCCCACCTTCCAGCCGGCCTCGGCGAGCATGACGTCAACGAGCCGCCGGCGAGTGGTTTCTTCGTTGAACTGGAGTGTGTCGGCTGCCTGACTTCCGGCGGCGAGCGCGACCTGTTGAGCAGCCTCCAGTTGATCGGAGCCGGCCACGGCAACCTGAGGGGCCGCGCGGACCGCTTCCAGATCGGCCAGAAGCTGCGCCATGCGGGCTTCCTGCGCGGCCAGCCGTTCGAGGACCGCTTTCTTTTCTCTTTGGACAACAGCAGGATCAGCAGCCCCGGCGATTTCGGGAGGAGGCGCGAAAACCGGGAGGTCTCCCTGGGCGCCGCCGCCGTGCGTGAGGTGAAGCCAGCAGCCGAGGTCAAAAGCTTCCTTGAGAAGCCACAGCGATGTCGGGGCGTCCACGGCCTCGCCGTGAGCCGCGCGATTGCCTTCCTTGCGGAGGGCGTGCAACTTGGCCAGGATGACCCGAGGGGTGGCAGCGTCGAAGGCGTCGTTGGTCAGCAAGTCGTGGAACGTCGCACGGAAAGGCCTGGGCAGCTGTAGCGTCTGGTAGATGAACTCGACGAGGCCCTCGCCGAAACTTCGGAGTTTGACGGCGGCGGTCACAGGGTCCGGGCGCGCGTAGTTCTCGGCAAAGCCGCCGAGGCTAGCGAATTCCGGCCAGCGCGGTCGCAAAAACTCGAAGTTGGTCGAGATCATGTTCTCAGTGTCCCCCGACTCTCCATCGCCGCCCGACGGCTCAGGCCGCCGAATGTTCGCTTTGGCAGATCGGGGTTGGGCGTTGTGATGCATTCCACGCTTCAATTGCAAGACCCATGCCAGATTCTGCCAACCCGCCGGTTCACGCTTCTCAGCATACCAGATGGGCCACCCTGTCAGACCCCCTCACCGTCAGCAGTCCACTCGACCTCAAGGCGTTCGAGCTGGGCGGCAAGCGTCTGATAGTTTTTGTAGCCGAGCAATCGGGCGGCCTCGGCTTTTACGCCGCGTGACTCTTCCATCCCACGCCGCAAGTAATGCCTCTGGATCGACTTCAGATGTTCCTCCAGATCGAAGCCATCTCCGAGGGAGTGTCCGAGAGCGCTCCCCACCTGGCCGGCGTCCACGTCTCCCACGGCGGCAAGGACATCGTCCCGTTCGATCGTCTCCCCCTCCGCCATGACCGCGGCCTGGACCAGGGCGTTATGCAGTTGGCGGACGTTCCCAGGCCAGGCATACCGCTTAACAAATTGCATGGCGGAGGCAGAAAGCGATTTGTCCTTGTACCCTGGCTCCCCCTGCACTGCCCGGCCGTCCGGCTTCCCCGTCTCTTGCCGGAGGAACTCCTTGTTAATCTGCGCGAGGAGGCTCTCAGCGATGAGAGGAATGTCCCGTTTCCGCTCCCGAAGGGGCGGAAGGCGCAGGCTGATGACGGCAAGACGATAGTAAAGGTCTTCGCGAAACTGGTTGCGTTTGACGTCACGGATTAGATCGCGGTTGGTGGCGGCGATGATGCGAACGTCGGCCAACTCTGTCTTGTCGGCGCCGACGGGAAGAAACTCACGATGGCATGATGTGGCGCCTCGCGGGGGCTGGAGCACGCGAAGCAGCTTGGCCTGCATGGCGGGGTCGCAATCACCGAGTTCGTCGAGAAAGAGAGTCCCTCCATGCGCTCTCTTGAAGGCGCCGGCCCGGGGCTTTATGGCCCCAGTAAAGGCCCCCCTCTCGTATCCGAAAAGTTCCGATTCCAGCAGGTCCCTGGGCATCGCGGCACAATTGATCGCCTCGAATGGGCCGCTGCGGCGGCGGCTGGCGGCATGGATAGCCTGAGCGAACATCTCCTTCCCCGTCCCGGTCTCGCCAAGGATCAGCACAGGTACATCCCGCAAAGCGGCGCGCGCCGCCCGCCCAACGGCAATGCGGATGGCCTGACTGTCGCCGACGATATCCGTGAAGCCTTCCACCTGCCCCGGTCCCCGTGCCGCCAGGTTCTGGAGGTTCAGATCAGGATCGCGGAGCAGTTCCGGCACGAATTCGTCGATAAGGTCGTAGGGAACCTCGGCAAGTTGGAGTTTGCCCTTGAAGGTCTGGTAAAAGGCCGAAGGGTAACGGCTCTTCCCCAGAAGGATCCAGATGGCGGTCATGGCCGGCGTCCCCGGACTGAGCAGGATGCACGTCTCGAACCGGCTCTTGCGAAAGCGCGGCCAGAG
>JBBRIK010000119.1:0-9027 GCA_038221045.1 Gemmatales bacterium | reverse complement strand
ATCCGGAGGCATCGGCCTCAATCAGACCCGCCCGGCCGAGCTGATGCTGGACAACCTGCTCGCCGCCGCGCACGTCCTCCAGGCCGCTCACGTTCATGGCGTCAAGAAGCTCCTCTACCTCGCCAGTTCATGCATCTATCCTCGGCACGCTCCGCAGCCCTTGCGGGTCGAATCGCTGATGACCGGGCCGCTCGAACCGACGAACGCCGCCTATGCCACGGCCAAGCTGGCGGGCTGGCAACTATGCGACGCCTATCGGCAGCAGTATGGCGACCGCTTCATCACCGGCATCCCCGCGAACCTGTTCGGGCCGCACGACGACTTCAGCCCCGAAGGCGGACACGTCATCCCGGCCCTGATGCGGCGGATGCACGAGGCCAGGGTCCGCGGCGACGAGGAGTTGGCTGTGTGGGGAACAGGGACGCCCCGGCGCGAATTCCTCTTCGCCCCCGATCTCGCCTCGGCCTGCGTGTTCGTCATGTCGAAGTACGAACACACGAAACCGATCAACCTTGGGGGGGGAGCGTCACTGTCCATCGCCGAGACGGCGCAGGCCCTCGCTGATGTGGTCGGCTATCGCGGCCGGCTCTGGTTCGACGCCTGCAAGCCCGACGGAATGCCGCTGAAGATGCTCGACTCGACGGTGTTGCGGCAGATGGGGTGGAGGCCGTCGATCGACTTCCATACTGCCCTGGCCGCGACGTATACCTGGTTTCTGCAACATGTGAGCATGGAGGGCCTGGAGCATGTCCGCGCGACTGTATAGGCTCCTTTACCGCATTCGTCGTCTCGAAGAAGAGATCGCTCGCGTCTACCCGAGCGATAAGATCAAGAGTCCCGTTCATCTCTCGATCGGCCAGGAAGCGGTTTCAGTGGGGGTGTGCGAGGCGCTGCAAGCCAACGATGTGGTCTTCGGCACCTATCGTGGCCACGCCCTGTACCTGGCCCGAGGCGGCGACATGCGGCGGATGGTCGCCGAGCTGTACGGCAAGGCGACGGGCTGCTGCAAGGGCAAGGGCGGCTCGATGCACCTGATCGCGGCCGACCGGGGCGTGATGGGCATGTCCGCCGTCGTCGGCACCACCATCGCCAACGCCGCCGGCTATGCCTACGCGCTGCAAGTCCGCCGCGAGCCGGCCCTCGTCGTCAGCTTCTTCGGCGACGGCGCTACCGAGGAAGGCGTCTTCGCCGAGACCCTCAACTTCGCCGTCCTCAAGAGGCTGCCGCTCCTCTTCGTCTGCGAGAACAATCAGTACGCGATTCACACGCATCAAAGGCAGCGCCAGGGACACCCGGCGATCTGCGAGCGGGCGCTGGCTCATGGCATGCCCGCCGGCCGCCTCGACGGCAACGATCTGCAAGCCGTGACCGCGCTGGTGCGCGACATGGCGGAGGATATTCGCGCGGGCAATGGCCCGGCTTTCCTCGAAGTGATGACCTACCGCTGGCGCGAACATGTCGGACCCGGCGTCGATTATCACCTCGGCTACCGCGATGAGAGCGAGGCCGCTTCCTGGATCGCCGAGGACCCCCTCGCCGGCCTGGCGGCAACGCTGGAGGCGAGCGAGCGAGGGCGGATCGAGCGCGAGGTCGAGCAGGAGATTGCCGACGCCTTCGCCTTCGCGGAAGCGAGTCCTTTCCCGGAGGACGCGGAACTGACCCGAGACGTGTTCAAGGAGGAGCACCATGTTGCAGCCACTTACGGCAGGACCGGCACGGACGGCTGGTAGCCGGCACCCCGAGCGGACGATTTCCTACGCCGACGCCATCCTCGAAGCCACGAACCAGGAGATGGCCCGCGACCCCGCCGTGCTCGTCTTCGGCCTCGACGTGGACGACCCGAAGGCCATTCAGGGGACCACGCGCGGGTTGCTCGCGAAGTATGGCGCGGAGCGCGTCTTCGGCACGCCGCTGTCGGAAGACGCGATGACGGGGGCGGCCATCGGCATGGCCCTCGCCGGGCTGCGCCCCATTCACGTTCACATTCGCATGGACTTCCTGCTGCTGGCGATGAACCAACTCATCAACGTCGCCGCCAAGACGCGCTACATGTACGGCGGACAGGTCCATCTGCCGCTCGTCGTCCGGGCCATGATCGGCAAAAGCTGGGGACAGGGAGCGCAGCACTCGCAGGGATTGCACAGCTTCTTCATGCACGTCCCCGGCCTGAAAGTGGCAGCGCCCGCCACGCCGTATGACGCCAAGGGCTGTCTCGCCGCCGCCGTCCGCGACGACGATCCGGTCCTCTACGTCGAGCATCGCTTGTTGCACTCGCAGCAAGGGCCGGTCCCCGAGGCGTGCTACACGGTCGCTCCCGGCAAGGCTCGCGTCAGCGCCCGCGGCGAGGACGTCACCATCGTCGGTATCTCGTGGATGCAGGTCGAGTGCCTGCGCGCTCGCCGCTATCTCGAAGAGGCCGGCATTCGGGCCGAGGTGATCGATCCCATCTGGCTCAGCCCGCTGGACATCGACACCATCGCCGAGTCCGTCGAGAAGACGGGCCGGCTGCTGGTGGTCGATACGGCCTGGACCTGCTGCGGGGCCGGGGCCGAGATCGTCGCCCAGGTCGCGGAACGTCTGCAAGGTATTCGCGATCTGAAGCTGAAGCGCCTCGGCTTCGCGCCGACGACTTGCCCGACGACGCCGGCGCTCGAGGAGTTGTTCTACCCCAACGCCCGGACCATCGCCGCCGCCGCCCGCGACCTCGTCGAGGACGCCGTCACCGGCTGGATGCCAAGTGAGCGCCCCGACCTTCAGAGCGTCGCCTTTCGAGGGCCATTCTGATGACCATCATGAGCAACGC
The DNA here is from genome assembly GCA_038221045.1 of Gemmatales bacterium. GTDB lineage: Bacteria > Planctomycetota > Planctomycetia > Gemmatales > Gemmataceae > JBBRIK01. The sequence continues at coordinate 6,224 of JBBRIK010000119.1, read as the reverse complement.
CTACCTCAACTGGCCGTTGATGAAGAACAACATCCTCCGCGAAGACCTCGACGCGGTCCGCGCCCTGCTGGACCAGGACGATCCGATCCTGACTCAGTCGGCGAACGTGCGGGCCTTCGAGCGGGAGTGGTCGGAATGGCTCGGCGTGCGCCACAGTGTCTTCGTCAATTCCGGCTCGTCCGCGAACCTGGTGACGCTGGCCGCCCTGAAGGAACTGTACGGCCCCGGCGGCGAGGTGATAGTGCCGACGATTACCTGGGTGTCTGACATTGCCGCCGTGCTGCACTGCGGCTTCGAGCCGGTGTTCGTGGACATCGATCCGCGCACCCTCGGGATAGATACGGAGGAAGTGCTGGCCCGGCTCAACTCGCGGACGCGGGCCGTTTTCCTGACGCACGTCCTCGGTTACAACGCACTGACGCGCCGGCTGCTCGACGAACTGAACCGTCGGCAGGTGCCGCTCCTGGAGGACGTGTGCGAGTCGCATGGCGGCACCTTCGAGGACCGCAAGCTCGGCACCTTCGGACTCGCTTCCAATTTCTCCTTCTACTACGCCCATCACCTCAGCACGATCGAGGGGGGCATGGTCTGCACGAACAATGCGGACCTTTACGAGATGGTGCGAATGCTGCGCTCGCACGGACTCGTCCGCGAGCTGGACTCGATCAGCCGCAAGCGTGAGGTGGCCGACGAGTACAGCGATCTCAACCCCGACTTCATCTTCGCCTGTCCCGGCTACAACGTCCGCAGCACGGAAATCAACGCGGTCATCGGCCGATCGCAGTTGAAGCGGCTCGACGCCAACATCGAGCGCCGTTCCGAGAACCTTAGGCTCTTCCTGACGCATCTCGATCCCGCAGCCTACCAGACCGATTTCGCGACGGAGGGAAGCAGCAACTACGCCTTCACCCTGGTGCTGCGCCGGCCCGATGCGAGACTGTGCGAGCGGGTCATGGCGGGGCTGCGCGAACACGGCATCGAATACCGGCGCGGCACGGCAGGGGGCGGCAACCAGGTACGCCAGCCCTACCTGCGTCGGCTCCTCGGACCCGACGCCTGGCGGCACTATCCGCACGCCGATCACGTCCATTTCCACGGCTTCTACATCGGCAACTACCCGACGCTGGAACCCGAGCAGATCATGGACCTGTGCAACCTGTTGAATGACCTGGCAAGGCAATCCATTTAGGGGGCATTTCTTCGCCGCTTGCGGCTTAGCGGTCTTCCTCCGCTAAGCCGCAAGCGGCGGGAGAGCGACACCATGCGAACGACAACCCTCGATCTTGTCCTCATCAACCCTGCGAGCCGGCGACAGGTGTATCAGTCGCTTGGCTCGGAACTGGCCGCCGTCGAAAACCCCGTCTGGGCAGGACTGATGGCGAGCTTCTGCCGCCACACGGGATTGTCGGTCGAGATCATCGACGCCGAGGCGGAGAACCTCGGCCCCGACGACGTGGCCGACCGCATTGCGCATCTACGTCCGGTCCTCGCTGCCGTCATCGTCTATGGCCATCAGCCCTCGGCCTCGACGCAAGTCATGTCCGCGGCCGGGCAGGTCTGCTCGGCCATCAAGGAGCGCACGCGAGAGCAGATGGTGCTACTCGCGGGCGGACACGTCGCCGCTCTGCCTGAACGAACTCTGCGCGAGGAGAGCGCCGATTTCGTCGCGGCCGGGGAAGGGCTGCATACCCTCGTCGATCTCGTCGCGGCCCTCAGGACCCCGCTGCCCTGCCTGTCGAATGTTCCCGGTCTCTGGTACCGCGACGACGACGGCGTCCGGCATACGCCGGATCGGCCTCTCGTCGCCAACCTCGATGTCGAGATGCCCGACGCCGCCTGGGATCTGCTGCCGATGAAGCGTTACCGCGCTCACAACTGGCACTGCCTCGGCGGGCTGGATCGGCAGCCTTACGCCGCCCTGTACACAACCCTCGGCTGTCCCTATCACTGCTCGTTCTGCTGCATCCAGGCCCCTTTCAAGAGCGGCGAACAGGCTGCGGGCATCAAGGAATCGATCAACAGCTATCGATTCTGGAGTCCCGATCATGTCGTCGCGCAGATCGATAAACTCGTCGAACGTCACGGCATCCGCAACCTGAAGATCGCCGACGAGATGTTCGTCCTGAATCGCCGGCACGTCCTCGGCATCTGCGATCGCTTGATTGAGCGCCGCCACGGGCTGAACATCTGGGCCTATGCCCGCGTCGATACGATCAAGGATGACATGCTGGACAGGCTGAAGGCGGCGGGCTTCAACTGGCTGGCACTTGGTATCGAGGCCGGCTCGGATCGAGTGCGTGCCGACATCGATAAGGAGTTCGCGAAGGACGAACTGTATCGCGTGGTCGAGTCCGTGCGGCGGGCGGGCATCAGCGTCATCGGCAATTACATCTTCGGGCTGCCGGAGGACGACGCCGAGACGATGCAGGCGACGCTCGACCTGGCGACCAGTCTCGAGTGCGAGTTCGCGAACTTCTATTCAGCGATGGCCTACCCCGGTTCGGCCCTGTACGAACGGGCCGTGCGCCACGGCGTTCCCCTGCCGCGGAACTGGACTGGCTACTCGCAGCATTCGCGCGACTGCCTGCCGATGCCGACGCGGCACATTCCTGCTCATGAGGTGCTGCGCTTCCGCGACGAGGCGTTCCGCAGTTACTACACGAACCCGCGCTATCTCGACAGGGTCCAGCGCCGCTTCGGCGCGGAGACCGTTGCGCAGATGCGGCAGATGACGGCCCATCGCCTCGACCGCGATCTGCTGACCGGCCAGTTGGCTGTCCCTCAGGTGTTGCTGCCCACCGAAGAGACAGAGACCGGCCGCACCCCGCTGATGCAACTCGAACTGGCTGCGGGCTGATTCGACCGGAAGCGTCGCCAGGCGTTGCGCACGACACGCGCTGCCGAGACGTACCAGGGACGCCGGCGCAGAGCGTGTTCGAGGGCCGCGATTTGCTCGCGGGCTTCACGAAGTTCGGCGGACAGCGCTCTCTGAGCCGCCTGCGATCTGTCGAAGTCCATTCGCTCGATCCATTCCTTCACCTCGACAAGCGACGGCGCGAAGAACAGCTTGCCGGCCTCTCGATAGCGATGAACTTCGCCCGCGCTCCAGTGGTCCAGGCAGGCGGGGTCGAGCGTTTGCTCGACGGCTACCAGACGCCGGCGATGAAAGACGATGTTGTAGCCGCGAAACTCATCGAGGACCGCGCGCGGCGCGGCAGGGAACGTCTCCTCCCGTTCCAGCACCCGCGCAAGGTAGTCGTCATCGAACTCCCGGCGAAATGGCTCGGCCAGGACAGACGGAGGACCGTCGCCCTGGGGGATCTCCCACTCGGACGGCGGATCCAGTTGGAACTGCTCGCGGAGGAAGGACGCCAGTTGCACGGTCCGCTTGTGCAGGATCGGCTGCAAGGACTGTTTGAGGCGTGGAGCAAGTTTGCCGGGTAGACCCGAGAGGACTCGTTCCGCGACGGGAAAACACGACAGATCAACCTCGCTGTTGACGCCAAGGAAGGCGAAGACCTCACGCAGTAGGGTTTCGGGGCAGCTCGCGATGGACTCGTGGAAACCGACATACATTTGCTCGCGGGGGAACACCGAGAGCCAGCGTCGAAGCTGTCCGAGGTAATCGCCGCTCGCCAGCGGCCAATCGTCGCTGAAATTCTCGCGCCACTGGCTGTCACTCACGGATTCCAGGTCCGTGCCGCAGCCGGCGAAGCTGGACTCTCGATAGCGGAAATTGTGCTTGGCGTGCGACCAGGCGCGGGCCAGGGGATCGCGCATCAGAAAGATCAGCTTCACCCGTGGCAGAAGCCGGCGAATGAGGCGAATTCTGGAAACGGGAAGCAAGGCGTAAGACGGCGATGCCTCTCCCTTGAGCCGATCAGCCGCTGGACTGAAGAAGTTGAGATACCAGCCGAGATCGAGCCACTTGAAGAAGGAGCTGAAATAGCGACATTCCTTGATGGACGGAACGAAGACCTGCGGATGACAGCGCAGGTTGTCGGCCAGCCAGGTGGAGCCGGTCTTGGGCGGAGAGATGACGAGAAAGTCCGGACACAGGGCGGCGAGCTTGTGATGGGGGACTTGCGGTTGTCGCAAGCACCAGGTCAGGAAATCGCGGTCCGCCGCAACCCTGTCGACTTCCATGGAGACATCCTCGTCCCATCGTTCCGAGGCGAGCCGGGAGCGTAAGCGACCGGAGTGCGAAGACTCCGGTCGCTTACCGGCTCGCCTAGCCAGCTCGGGAGAAGCAGAAGTTCCCTGGATTTACCAATTTCCGCTGTCGGAGACAATGTCAACGCGCGAATGTCAACCAGTATGCGTCGCGGATATAATCCCTCCTTCGACGTTGCAAAGGAGACAGTATGGCGCGAATCACTTCCTGGTTGCTCATCACGAGCCTTGCGATGGGGTCCCTTCTTCTGCCGGCCAGCGGTCAGGCTCCGAAGACGCCTCCGGAATTGCTCGTCTGGAGCGGCGACAAACCCGCCGGACAGACCTGGGCCAAGCTCGGTCCGAAGGGGTCGCTGAAAGTGACCGAAGGCGCGGGGGCCGGCGAGAACAAGAGCGGTCTCGTCCTGCACGCGGACGGCGACGGCTATCGCGGCTGCGGCGTCAACTGGAAAGGCTGGTTCCCGGCCGACGCGGCCAGCGACGCCACGCCCTATAACGCCCTCGTCTTCCACATCCGGCAGGAAACGCGCGTCGAGGACGCCGACCTCACCGTCGCCCTGGTCGATAACGTCAAACGTCCCGATGGGCAGACGGCCTCCAACGCCGTCAGCATTATCGGCGATGGCGGCGTCGAGAAGATCGATGGGATCTGGCGGCGCGTCGTTCTGCCGCTCGACCGCTTCACACGCAATCAGCCGCTGCAACTCGCCAAACTCTGGGAAGTGGACTTCTCCAACTACGGCAACAGCGAACTGACCTTCCACATTGATAAGATCGGCTTCGCCGTCGAGTAGATTCAGCCGACTCGCTTCAAGCCCGCTCCCGCATACAAGGCGACGGTTCGCGTCGATCCCTCCGCCAAGACGCGGTCGATCAAGGTGGGCATCTACGGCGTCTGTGGTCTGCCGCGCGAGAAGCTCATCGAGTACGGCATTCCCCTGACGCGCTGGGGCGGTAATCCCGCTACGCGCTACAACTGGAAACTCGGTGTCGATAACGGTGCCAGCGACTGGTACTTCCGCAATCGCGGCAAGCTCCTCGATCGGTTGGCCGACAACGGCTATTTGCGTCACATCGAGGGCAATCAAGTCTTCAACGCGACGACCTATCAGACGGTGCCGATGACCGGCTGGGTCGCCAAGGATGCCACCAGTTACGGCTTCTCCGTCGCCCGTTACGGAGCCCAGAAGGGGTCCGAGCCGGGGCAGCCCGACGCCGGCACCGGCATTAAGCTCGATGGCTCCTTTGTCACCGGCAACGATCCGCGCGACACTTCCATCGAGGCCCCGCCGGCGTTCGTCGCCGAGGCGGTGCGCTATGTGGCGGAGAAGGCGGGGACGGCCGAGAAGGGCGGCGTCAAATACTGGGTGCTGGACAACGAGCCGATGCTCTGGCACGCCACGCATCGAGACGTCCACCCGAAGCCATTGACCTACGATCAACTCTGGGATCGCACGGTCAAGTATGCCACGGCGATCAAGCGCGCCGACCCATCGGCGAAGGTGGCCGGCTTCTGCAACTGGGGCTGGACCGATCTCTACTACTCCGCCGCTGACGCTGGAAAGGACAACTACCGGACGAAACCCGACTGGCTGGCTCACGACAAGGTCGGGCTGTGCGAGTGGTTCATCAAGAAATGCGGCGAATATCAGAAGATGCACGGCAAGCCGCTCATTGACGTTCTCGACATCCACTGGTATCCGCAGGGACAGGTCAAGGGACAGGGTGCGTATCTGGGGCGCGGCCTCGACCCCGCTCTGAACGCCTATCGGATGCGCTCCACCCGCGACCTGTGGGACGCGAAATACGAACAGGAGTCGTGGATTCGCAATACTGACAATTACTCTCCGGTCGCGCTGTTGCCCCGCGTCAGGAAGTGGATCGAGGTGCACAATCCCGGCATGGAAATCTGCCTGGGGGAATACAACTTCGGCGGCGGCGACAACATCACGGGCGGATTGAGCCAGGCCGAGGTGTTCGGCGTCCTCGCGCGGGAAGGGATCGACCTGGCCTTCATCTGGCACACTCCCGCCGGCTCGCAGGAGTTGGCG
>JBBRIK010000118.1:0-9052 GCA_038221045.1 Gemmatales bacterium | reverse complement strand
GGCTGGGAGAACATGGCTTCGAGGTGCTGCCTCACGATCTGTACGTCGAGATTCTCGATCCCGACGACGCGAGTTGTCCGCCCGGGGTTCGTGGCGAGATCGCCCTCACCGGAGGGCGTAATCCCTACTTGCCGCTCTTGCGCTATCGCACGGGTGACTGGGCCAGCCTTGAGTGGCACGAGGGCCGGCCTGTCCTTGTCGGCTTCGAGGGACGGGCCGACGTTCGCTTTCGCGCTGCCGATGGACGCACGATCCTGAGTCCCGAGATCACGCGCATCCTGCATGCGTTTCCGATCGTTCGCTACGCCTTCCACCAGAACGCCGATGGCAATGTTCGGCTTCGCGTTCAGGGGGCGAACAGTGGACGCGAGTCGCTGCGCGAGCAGTTGCTGGCGCTCTTCGGCTCTGGGCAGCTAGTCGAGATCACGGACCTCGGACCTGGCGGTCCTCCCGGCAAGAATCGTCCCTTCAGCAGCGACATTTAGGCTCACCTTCTTGCCGCTTGCGGCGTAGCGGTCTTCTCAACGCTACGCCGCAAGCGGCAAGAAGGATATTGCGGGAATCCCTCCTATGCGAATCGCCATCGGCCAGCTCTGGCAGGAGACGAACACCTTCAATCCGCTGCCGACCACGCGCGCCGAGTTCGAGCAGTTCGGCGTCCTGCGCGGCACTGACATGATCGAGCGCATGGCCGACACCAACGAGTTGGGCGGCTTCATCCAGTCATTGCGATCCTGGCCCGAGCGGCCCGAGATCGCCGGCCTTGTGCGTCTGCCCGCCTGGCCCAGCGGTCCGGCCACCCACGAGACTTTCCTCTGGCTGCATCAGGAGTTGCTCGACGCTCTTGATCGAGTGCTGCCGGTCGATGCCGTGTTGCTGGCCCTTCACGGAGCGATGGTGGCCGAAGGCGCCCCCGATGTCGAGGGCGAGATCCTGCAAGCCGTACGGCAACGGATCGGTGCTTACACGCCTCTGGTCGCGACGCTCGATCTACATGCCAACGTCACCCGGCTCATGGTCGAGTCGGCCGATGCCCTGGTGCTGTATCACACCGCTCCTCACATCGACGTCTTCGAGACGGGACAGCGCGGCGCGGCAGTCCTGCGCCGCATCCTGGTCGATGGCATCAAGCCCATCACTGCCTTTCAGAAGCTGCCGCTGGTCGTACCAGCCGAACGCGCCAACACGCAAAATCCTGTCAGCGTCAGTTTCGGCTTTCGGCAGCGGTTAGAGGAACTGGAGACGAAGCCCGGCGTCCTCGCTGCCGGACTCGCCACGGTGCAGCCCTGGCTCGACATTCCCGAACTGGGAAGCGCGGTCGTCGTCGTGGCTGCGGATGCCGAGCAAGCCCGGTCGGCGTGCGCGGAGTTCGCGACGGAAGTGTGGCAGAAGAGGCGCGACTATCTGCCGGAGTTAGTTCCAGTCACAGAAGCCGTGCGTGAGGCGTACGAGCTTCGCGATGGCCTGATCGTCCTCAGCGACAGCGCAGACGCGACGACGTCGGGCGCGCCCGGCGACAGCACCCACGTCCTGCGCGAGTTGCTGAAATACGATTGGCCACGTCCGGCCCTGGTGACGATGGTATCGCCGGAAGTAGTGGAGCAGGCCCGGCGACAGGGCCTTGGCGCGGACATGACCACGTCGATTGGCGGCTTGCGCGATAGCCGGTTCTCTCAGCCGCTGGCGCTGACTGCGCAGGTAATGAGCCTGTTCGACGCTCGATTCGTAATGTCCGGCCATCTGGCGAAGAACCTGGCGATTGACATGGGGCTGTCCGTCGTGTTGAGGCAGGGTAACGTCCATGTCGTGGTAACGTCGCGATCCGGGCCGCACTTCGCGCCGGAACTGTTCCGCGCCGCCGGACTCGATCCGTTCGCCGCGAGCGTCCTGGTCGCGAAGAGTCCGTGCGGGTTCCGGGCCGCCTATGAGGCGAGAGCGAAGAAGGTGTTGTTGGTGCAAGCGCCCGGATGCGCGCCGTCGGACTTCTGGCGCTACGAGTATCGGAACATACCTCGTCCGCTGTGGCCCTGGGACGTGATTGCATCGTGGGAACCGAATCCATAAAAGGCGAGCGGGGTCAGTAATGACCCCGGTATGTAAAAACCGGGGTCAGTAATGACCCCGGTATGTCAAAACCGGGGTCATTACTGACCCCGCTCGCCAGGACTCGATTTCACTGTCCCTTGCCCGCGACGGAGAGCCACTGCTCCCACTCGCGCTGCGTCCGCGGATCGGCTGATTTCAGCGCGACGCGAATGTCGGCGAGCCGCGCCCGAAATCGGGGGAAGTCTCGTTGGGCCGCGAAGCAACGGGCTGTGCCGCCCAGGGCGCTGAGATACTCGAGCCGGCCCTTGTAGCGATCCGCGAGGTCGTCGTACAACTTCAAGGCAGCCGCATACTCGCCGAGGTTGAAGCGACAGTCGGCCATGCTGAACACCACCTGCACCTGCTCCACCGCCGTCAGGGCCGCGGCGAGTGTCTTGTTCGTCAGAGCCTGACTCAATAACTCGTACTGATCGGCCGCTTGCGTCAGCCATTTCCGCCGCTGTTCCAGGAAATGCTCGCGCGTCTCCGGCGACAGCTTGCTGTCATCCTGCATGAAGTTCTGACTTTCAATGGCCAACTGACGATAAGTCTCGGCCAGTTCAAAACGTCCGCGCACGCAGGCCGTGCTGTTTGGATAGTCGCTCACGCCCTGTTCGAGCATGGGTCGGGCCGATGGATAGTCGCGCTTCACGAACAGCAGATGACCCAGCGAAAACAACGACTTCTCTTTCGCCTCGTCGTCGGCGTCAGTTTGCAACGCCTTCAGGTTCTCCTCGAGCCACCCGACGGCGACATCGACGTGTCCTCGCGCCAGTTCCATCTCGCTGAGCCGGAAGCGAGCCCGGCAACCAAACCGGCTTCGATAGCGTTTGCAACATTGATAGGAGGCCTCGGCGTCAGCCCGATGTTTGAGCCGCTCCTGAGCGATCGCCAGCCAGTACCACGCCTCGCCAAAACGCTCTGGCGTGTGGCCATCCAACTGCAGAAACCGTTCCAGAACGCGGACGGCACGCTCCGGGTCTCCGCCATCGAGATGTCCGGCGGAACTGAGCCAGAGCCGCTCGGCCCGCTCGGGCAGTTCCTTCGACGCCTCGGCGGCTTGCTCGAAAGCCTGCCCCGCCTGCTTCAGCAGATCGACGGATCGCGTGCGTTCCGCCGGTGTTCCCTGGACCAGCGACTGCCCCCACTCCCGCAACGACAGGCCGCGCTGATAGGACGCCGTGCCGGGCGTCGCCAATCGTTCATACGCTTCCGCGAGAGCCAGCGACTTCTCGTAGTCGCGCTTCTGGCGGAAGACCAGACAGCCTTGCTCGAAGAGGTCGCGCGCCTGCTTGAGCGCAACGTAAGTGTTGGTCCAGGTTTCGGATGAGCGAACGTCGCGGACCGTCCAGACGAGCGCATCGACCGCGCCGGCGTCCGCTGACGCCAGCAGCAGTTCCCCTACCCCAAACGAGCAGGCGACGGCGGCGTCGAGCCGGCCGCGCTTCACGCCGTCGCGCCAGGCTCCCAGCGCCTCGTCGCGCTGTTCGAGCCGGCGATGGCACAGGCCAAGGTTATAGAGGATGTCGCCCGGATCGGCCGGCGGCGGCTGTTTGTCAGCGAGCGCCTCCTGCCACAGGGTTAAGGCGGTGGTCCATTGATTTTCATCCTGAAGGCTGCGAGCGCGAAGAATGCGGGAGCGGGCCAGCACTTCAGGCCGGGCGTCGTGAGCGATCTTTTCGAGCAGCTTGCGAGCGTCAGCGGGGCGATGCAAGCGCATCAGAATCTCGCCGCCATCCAGGCGCGCCGGTCCGAGGACGTCCTCGCCAAGGAGGGGTTGCTGGCGAAGCCAGCCGTTGGCCTGCAATGCGCCTTCCAGGTCGGGAGGCTGCTTCTTCAAACAGGCGAGTGTCAGGATTCGGCATGCATCGGTCTTATCGTCAGCGCCTTCGAGGTTGTGCGACAGCCGGCTGCAAACCGAAGGAAGATCGTCGTTCGTGTAGTAGCCACACTCCCCCAGCGCCGCCCGCATCCGCAGCCCGTCCTCTTCGGAAAGTCCAAGGTCGCGTGCCTGGATCAGATGCTGATGAGCTTGTTGCCAGGTCAGCAGGTCGGCGTCCGCGTTCGTGCCGCGAGCGCGCCGGACCAGCGTGCTGCCGGTGATGAAATGGGCCTCCGCAGCTCGTGCGGCCTGCTCTCCCACATGAACGAGATAATACTTTGTCAGGTCGAGGACCTTGTCGGGAGGGGCGTCGCCGTGTTCCCAGAGACGCCGTGCCTCGTTGAGCCGGGCCTCGGCCCGCGTCTGCGGGTTGTTCCAGAGCGGGCGCGCCAGAAAGAACCCTCCCAGCGTGATGAATCCGAACAGGAATACCGGCACCTGCCACAATTGCCGGGAAGGCAACTGTCCGCTACCGGCGAGATGGGAGTTCGTAACCATTACTTCGCTCCAGCACCCGTTGGAGCCGTCCACCGGTCCGCGGGTCCGGGCTTGTAGCAAATGCCGTGCGCCCTCTCAAGGCCAACAGGACGTTGCCGTTACCGCCCCGGTTGACACAATAACCCCGCTTTCCCCTGTTCTCCTCGCGCTGAGGCATCCATGACCCCCGTGCTGTTCCCGGACCTCGATTCCCCGCAACTTCTGCTCGACCTCGATCTTCTCGACGCCAACCTGGTGCGGATGCTCGGTTTATTCTCTGGCCGTACGCTCGATCTGCGCATTCACTTCAAATCGCTCAAATGCGGCTCCCTGGCTCGCTATCTCGCCAACAAGGGGATGACGCGATTCCTCTGCGCCAAGCTCAACGAGGCGGAAGTGCTTGCCGACGCGGGCATCAAGGACATCCTCGTCGCCAACCAGATCATCGGCGCGAAGAAGCTGGGCAGGCTCTGTGAGTTGAGCAAGCGAGCGAAGGTGCGCGTCTGCGTCGATGACGCCGACAACGTGGCCGAGATGGGACAGGTAGCCCGCGCGGCGGGAGTCAAACTCGATGTGCTTGTCGAGGTGGACGTCGGCATGGGACGCTGCGGCGTCCAGCCCGGCGACGCCGCGCTGGCGCTGGCGCAAGCGATCGTCAAACAGGACGGTCTGCGCTTCGCCGGCTTGCAGGGCTACGACGGTCACTTGCAGTTGCTCCCCGACAAGGTCGAGCAGAAGCGGCGTTGTCTGGATGGCATGGAAAAGCTGGTCGGGACCCGGCGACAGTTGGAGTCGAACGGCATCCCGGTCGAGATCGTGACGGGCGCGGGGACGGGGACCGCCGGCATCGTGGGCCGCTACGAAGGAGTGACGGAGATCCAGCCGGGATCGTTCCTGCTGATGGATGTGGCCTATCACGAGGCACGTCCGGAGTTCGCTTGCGCGCTGTCGATCCTCTCGACGGTTGTGAGCCGGCGTCCGGGCCGCTACATCCTCGACGCCGGCAGCAAGGCCATCTCGAAAGATTTCGGCACCCCGCAGGTCAAGGGCCGTTCGCAGGATGAGGTGTACAAGCTGGCCGAGGAGCACACGATTGTCGATTCGCAGGACGCGACGATGAAGATCGGCGATCGCGTCGAGATCCTGCCCGCCCACTGCTGCGCGACGATGAACCTGCATCGCAACTGTGTCGCGGTGCGCGGCGGGAAAGTCGAAGCCCTCTGGCCCATCGAGGCGAGCGGGCGCTATGACTGAGGACCGATGGCGAAATAACTTCTTGCCGCTTGCGGCTTAGCGGTCTTCTGCAAAGCCGCTAGCGGCAAGAACGCGGGAAGTTATTTCACAGTCGCTCTCGACGAAAGAATCGTTGATATGCGTCCTACCAGAAGGTAGCCTCGAATCGTGTTCATCCGGGAAAAATCGGCTCACGGCTCCGACTTCATGATGCGCCTTGACTGCCCTGCGTGCAAACAGCCGATGCTGGTCCCACCGACAGCCGGAGGCGGAATCGTCACCTGCCCGAAGTGCGGCCAGCAGATGCGCGTGGCTCCCGCTCCTCCACTGCCTCCGATCGCTCCGCCCCTCGCGGAAATTCCCACTCTGGAAGAAGCTCCCCCGAGCAGGGAGAACGTCCGCGCGGACCTGGGAGACCTCGAAGCGCCCACGATACTGCGGCGGAAAGCCGACCAAAGTTTACTCGATGAATTGCCGAAGGGGACCTCGGAGGAAGCGCTGCGGCTGGGGGCCCCATTCGCCTTCTTCTGGCCTTCCGGAAGGGAGAGTACGGATCGTCTCAAGCCGGCCGCCTTTCTGGGCTTCTTCACGCTTGTTGTGGGCGTGATCGCCGTCGGCATTCCCATCCACTTCTCACTCGTGTGGAAGCTGCTCAGTTGGGTCATTTTCTTCGCCTTCCTGGCCGGCGCCATCTCTTGCGTGGTCCTCGCGATCCTGGCAACGGTTCGCGCGAACGAGGTTCTGTGTTGTCCGGAGGGACTGATCCGCATCCTCGGCAATCGCGTCACCGTCTGGCCCTGGGACGAGGTCACGGAGGTTACCTTCTACATCGTGCATGTCGTCAATCAGTATGGCCGTCACCTCCGCACCACTCATCACTACAGCGTTCAACTGGCCGACGAACGTGTTCTGATCCTGAACGATTATCTCGAGCATGTGAAGGCACTGGGTTCCCACATCCTGGCCGAGACGACGCGACGACTACTGCCGAAGATGCGGGCGCGGCTCGCCGCCGGCGAAAAACTCACCTTCGGGCCTTTCGCGCTGGATCAGAAGACGTTCTCCGCTCGGGGGCGACTTGCCTGGTGGGCCGACGTCGTTGTCTGCACACCTTTCGAGGGATCCGTCCGCGTCCGTCTATGAAACCAGCACGATTACTACGCCAAGGAACCGATCCTTCTTATCCCTAACCTGTATGTGTTCCTTCAGCTCGTGGACGAAATGGTGCGTCTCCACGGGGAAGGGTGAATGGATCGGAACCCAGAGCATGAGTATTGCCCTTCTTCCTCGGAGAATCGTTCATGTCGTCTCGCGCTGATGAATTCTTGCAGATCGGGCCGCGCATCCGCGTGCTGCCCATCATTCACGGCTCAGGCGACTTTGCCATCTGCGTCCGCGAAGAACTGCTGTCCCGTCCTTATGACTGTCTCGCTGTGCCATTGCCTCTCTCGTTCCAGGAGGAGGTCGAGTCCGCCATCGAGCGCTTGCCCACTGTCTCCGCCGTCGTTCAGCGCGACGGCTTCAGCGAAGGCTTTTCCGACGAGCCAGGCTTCAGCTATGTGCCGATCGATCCCTGCCAGGGCGTGATCGCCGCTCTGCGGACCGCGATGGGCGAGCGGATCCGTCGCGTCTTCATCGACCGGGAGACGGCGGTCTTCGAGCCTCACACCGCGAATTTTCCCGATCCCTATGCCCTGAAGAAGGTCAAGCCCGAGAGCTTCGCCGCGTCGGTCCTGACCGTCATTCCACCGCCCAGCCCCGGCCAGCACACCGAACGGATTGCCTGGATGGCTCGCCGTCTGCGTCAGCTCGAACAACAGCACGAACACATCCTCTTCGTCTGCTCGCTGCTCGACTGGCCCTGGATTCGCGATGCCTACATGCGGAGTTTGCCCGTCGAAGAGGCAGAAGACGAGACGACGCCGCCTCAATGTCATGTCGTCGATCCACGAACGCTTGTCTTTCTGCTCGGCGAACTGCCTTTCGTGACGGCCCTGTACGAGCGTGGCCGGCGCGAACTGACGCCGGACGACAACCTGTCCATCGATGGCGTCAAGGAGATGGTGCTGGCCACGCGTGACCGTCTGGAAACGACGCTGCCCCGTCTGGCCCAGCGCTTGACGCCTCATCTGCTGGCGGTCTTCTTCCGCTATGTCCGCAATCTGTCGCTGATCGAACGACGGCTGACGCCCGACCTCTACTCGCTGGTGATCGGGGCGAAGCAGACGGCGGGCGACGACTTCGCGCTGGCCATCGCCGAGACCGCCCGCGAGTACTCCTACCAGAAGGTCGATGACGAGGAGGACACTCTGCGAATGGGCATCGATCGGGGCGACGTGCCGGGCTGGGGCGTCGGCACGATGGTGAGCCGGCTTCCCGGTCAGGCGTTGACCTGGCGCTCCTGTGAGCTGCGACGCCAGCCGCGCGAGACAGAGAAAGACCGCTGGCTTCAGCGCTGGGACCCCTATGGCCAGTGTTCCTGGCCGCCCGAGGACCAGCGCATCGAGAGCTTTCAGCGTCACGTCCGCGATCAGGCGAAGGCTCTTATCGGCGCGGATCTGGCGCGCTCGGAGAAGTTCACGACGAGCGTCATGGACGGTCTCGACATGCGTGAGACGTTGCGTCACTGGCACACCGGCGACATCTATGTAAAAGTGATGCCGCCGAGCCGGGGCAGCATCGAGGTGGTGGTATTTCTGTTCGACGTGCCAGCCGATCCGCGCGTCTACAACCATCGTGTGACCTGGTTCGCGGAACACGACGAGGAATCGACGCTGGTCTTCTACAGTACGGACCCCATGAAGAACCTCGTCGGTCCCGGTGTCGCGCAGGCGGAGTACGGCGGAGCGTTCTTCATCTTCCCGCCGCGGCATATTCGCGACGTCTGGCAGGATCGACGCTTCGACTTCACCGACACACTGGAGGAGCGTCTTTTGGCGGGCGCACTGTTCCACAGCCGGGAGCGTCATGTCGCCCTGGTGAGTCCAAAGCCGCCGCCGGCCTCGTGGCGTCTCCTGGCGCGGCGCTTCGGCAAGAAGCTCGTCCATCTCCCGCTCAAGCGTTTCAGCGGCCAGTTGCTCGAGCGCTTGCGTCGTCTGCACGTCCTCAATGGCAAGCACGTTCGCAGTTATGCGTCCGAGTTCATCCGCGATCAGTGAACAAGGCGAACCTCTCGCGCTCTTCCTGCGTCTATTGAGATGATGGAGAGTGCTGGGCTGCGTCGCGGGCGACAGTTGGGTTTTGCACACCCGGCGTCGGGGTTCAACTCCCCGGTGGTCCACTCTCTGGCGAACGGCGGGCGTAAGCCGGCTGGTTGAGGAGCAACCAGCCGGCTTACGCCGGCCGTTCGCCTGTTCAAACGCGACGGCTACAATA
>JBBRIK010000117.1:0-9060 GCA_038221045.1 Gemmatales bacterium | reverse complement strand
GTTTCACCGCAGGAAACCAATCGAGGCAGACGTGAGTGGCCAACGCATCGCTGTCTTCGGCGGCGTCTACAACAATTATCTTGCCCTCGAGTCGGCCTTGCGGGACGTTCGTTCGCGCGGGGCCGATGCGATCTACTGTCTGGGCGACCTCGGCGCGTTCGGACCGCATCCCGATCGCGTGTTTCCGCTGCTGCACGATCACGGCGTCCTGTGCATCCAGGGCAATTACGACAATTCGCTCGCCATCGGCCACGACGATTGCCAGTGCGGCTACACCGATCCGCGCGACAATCACTTCGCCCGTCTCAGCTATCACTACACCTTCGCCAACACCAGCCCGCCCAATCGCGCCTGGCTGGGCACTCTGCCGCTGCTGCGCCGCATCGAGCTGGGCCGTCATCGGCTGCTGCTCTGTCACGGCAGCCCCCGGCGAATGAACGAGTTCCTCTGGGAATCAACCTGTTCGACGGCCTTTCTCGATCATCTGGCGCGCGAACATGACGCCGGCGCGATCCTGACGACGCACACGGGCATCAAGTGGCATCGACGATTGACTGGGGATCGTCACTTCATCAACGCCGGCGTCCTGGGCCGTCCGGAGAACGATGGGCGAACCAACGTCTGGTATGCGCTGCTGGAGGCAAGACCGGAGTTGCATGTCGAGTTCGTGCCGGTCGAGTACGATCGTGAGCGATTGGCGCGCGAGATGCGCGAGGAGAAGTTGCCGGAGGAGTTCGTCGAGACGGTACTGACGGGCTGGTGGACGACCTGTCTGGAAGTGCTTCCGGCGAAGGAACGCAAACGCGGCCGGTGGTGAGGACCGATGACGAAATAACTTCTTGCCGCTTGCGGCTTAGCGGTCTTCTGCCAAGCCGCAAGCGGCAGGACACGGGAGGAAACGAGTAACAACGCAACTCGATCAGTTCAAATCAGTCCAGAACGAAGCAGACTCGAAAGCCGACGTTCTGGTTGCGAAAGCCTGGCCTGCCTTTCACTCGGCCGGCAGCACGCAAGTAGACGCATTGATCGTTCCATGAACCTCCGCGCACCACGCGAGCGGCCTCGTCCACCCAATCCGTCCGCAAGGGGTCCTTCTCGGGGAGTCCCTCGTACGGTCCATAGTAATCCGCACACCACTCGGACACGTTTCCGTGCATGTCGTGCAATCCCCACGCATTCGCGGGATAAAGGCCAATCTCGCAAGTCCTTTTCAGGTTTTTTCCCCGTTTCACCGTCCCGTAGGGGGAGTCTCCGTTGCAGTTCGCCTCGGTCCCATTGAGCGCGCTGCCGAAATGGAAGGGGGTCTCTGTTCCGGCCCGGCAGGCATATTCCCACTGTGCCTCGCTCGGCAACGTCCCCTTGTTCTTCAGCTTCCGGCCCAGCACCTCGCAACACTTCACCGCATCTTCCCACAACACGTTCTCCACCGGAAAGCGTTTCGTGTCCAGGCCCGCCACGGCGTCCTGGTCCTGCCCGCCTTTCCTGAACCGGCTCGGGGTGAACTTCATGAGTTTCTCGAACTGCTCCTGCGTCACCTCGTACTTCCCCAGGTAGAACGGCCGCGTGAGAGTCACCTCGTGCTGGTCCTCTTCAATAGGTCCAGGCGGCACTATCTCGTTCTTGGCACCCATCTTGAACGTACCCGGTGGAATCAGTACCACCGCCAGTTTCACGTTATCTCCCAGATCGTACTCTTCCTCAACCGGGCGTCCGAGGTAGCCGGCCCACGCCTGCTGCAATTCCTTCGCCGACTTGGCGTCAAACGGCGCTTTCGCCCGTGCCGGATCTTTTGAACTCTGCCCAGGAGCGTCCTCTTTCTTTTCGGGAACGTTTCTCCCGCTCACGAAGAACCACACAACGGAGGTACCGGCCAGGAGGAGCAGACCGCAGGCAATGAGCCAGTTGGTGCGGCGCCGCCGAGTGGCCCGGTGTTCGATGAGCCTGGCATCGTCGGTCACAGTAGTCCCGCCCGACTGGTGCGCGGGGATGTTGCTGGCCCGGCGTCCGCTGTCTTCCGATTGAGTCGCGTTGGGGTCCTGTGGACCTGTGGCCGGTGCCGCAAGGGCCGTCCTCAGGTCATGCAGGAACTCCTCGACGCTTTTCTGTCGCGCGGCTGGCTCCTTCGCCAGCGCCTTCAGACACACCGTATCCAGGCGATGGTCAAGGGTGGGGTTGATCGAGGACGGCGGTGGGGGCGAGGAGTGCAGGATTTCGGCATAGACCGCCGGCGCGGGCGTCTCGAACGGCAGCCGTCCCGTCAGCAACTCGAACAACAGCATGCCCAGCCCGTAAACGTCAACCGCGGCACCCAGGTCATGTTGTCCCAGGACCTGTTCCGGCGCCATGTAGGCCGGCGACCCCAGCACCGTCCCAGTCGCTGTCATGCGCGTGTCATGCGAAGTAAAGTCGCGAGCCAGGCCGAGGTCCATCACCACCGCCTCGCCCGAGGGACGGATCATTACATTGCTCGGCTTCAGGTCGCGATGAATGATGCCGCGCGCGTGGAGGTGCGCCACTGCGGCCGCGACTTTTTCCATCACCTCCACGGCCTGCTTGATTGGCCAGGGCCGGCCCTTCTCGATCAGGCGCGACAAGGGTGTTCCCTCGAGGAACGGCATGGTGAAAAAGAGTATGCCGTTGATCTCTTCGAGATCGTGGACCGGACACAGATTGGGATGCTCGATGCCGGACGCGAGGGCGGCCTCACGACGGAATCGCTCCAGGGCGTTGCCTTCCGCGGCGGTGAAGTGAGGCACCTTGAGAGCGACCTTGCGCGGCAACCGTGTGTCCTCGGCGAGGTAGACGGTCCCCATGCCGCCCACACCTAACTTGCGGATGATGCGATAGCGGCCCAGGTTTCCACTCAATTCCTGCGGGAGCGTCATGAGGCGATCCTCGAAATGGGAATACGTTCTGTCACGCCGCATCCTTGCGCTTGAGGAACCATGCCGTCAACAGCAACAGGACGACAATCTGCGCTGCCAGGGCGCTGCACGCGACCCAGAGATTATCGTCGTAGTCCATGTGATAGTACATGTCCTTCGGCAACTCAGTCTCGCCGAGACGGATTCCGCGATAGGCCCAGTAGACCGGCGAAAATACGACCGCCAGCCAGTAGAGGAAGCCATCGCGGACGACGATGACGCCGCCTCCCAGGATCATTTGCGGAATCAGTACATAGGGCAGAAGGGCGTTGGCTCGATCCGGCGACGACACGCACGAGGACAGCAGCAGCCCCAGCGCCACGCCTGACAGCGACAGCAGCAACAGCACCCCATACTGCGCGAGATAATCGAGCCGATAGCGGTCCAGCGGCGCATCGTACTGGAAGAAATAGTGCAATCCTTCGAGGACGCCGTACAGCACTAGCATAAAGAGGAAAGTCTGCACCGCCGAGATGACCCCCAGCACGAGAAACTTGCTGCCGAGGTACGGGCCGATCTTCAGATTGACGGCGCGCTCGCGATTGTAGATCGCCTCTTCCTTGACGATCTCCTTGGCCGCATTGTTGCAGCCGAACCACAACACCGAAATCACGACGATGCTCAGCAGCAAATAGGTGTACGCGGGATTGTCGATCAGTTGATACGGAACGACCGGCTCCTGATTCGAGAGCAGGTAATCGAGCAGCCGCTTGTGATTCAGCCCTTCCAGGTTCGCAAGCGCCTCGGCCAGCGTTTGCGTTCCCGTGCCGTCGAGCTTTGGGACGTCGATCTTTTCCAGGGCGCGGCGTTGCTCGTCCGTCAGAAGAGGGCGGTCGCGCTTCGCCAGCATCTCCTTCGCACTTTCCAGAGCGAGGAGTTCACTCTCGGTCAACCTGCGCGTCGCGGGAACCTGGGACTGGTACGGCTTGTTGACGAAGCCGATCAGAAGAAACAGGGCCACGATCGGCGCTTGCAGAAACAGCAGCCGCAGGCTGCGAGGATCGTCCCAGACCAGGCGCGCATAGCGACGCGTCAGCACCTTCAACTGATGCCACTGTTCCGAGACGGGCCGGATCAACTCGAAAGCTCGGCCTCCCGCGGCGCTGAAGAGGTCGTGGATCTTTCCAGCGAGGAGAGGCCGTTTCGAGGGCGGAGGGGCCTCCGGACTGTCGATGAGCTGGATTGCGCGTGCCGCCTCCTCCGATCCCGTCTGGGGCGTGGGAGCGCGCGCTGAGGCGGCGAGACGGCTGGCGACATGGTCGCCGTACTGCGAGGAGCCGGCGAACTGCTTCTCCCACTCCTCCGGGTCTTTCTCCCCAAGGCGGTCGTAAATCTCGCTGAGACGGCGGACGCCGAAGTAGGGAGGCGCTTCGGAGGGCGGGCCGACGAACAGGAGCCGTCCGCGCGAGAGGATCAACGTGAGATGACACTGTTCGACGTTATCGACGTTATGAGTAATGCAGACAATCGAGCGCCCTTCGTCCGCGAGCTGGCGGAACAGACGCATCATGCGCGCTTCGGTGCCGGCGTCAAGTCCGCTGGTCGCCTCGTCGATGTAGAGCATGCACGGCCGGGCGAGCAGTTCCGCGCCGAGACTCACGCGCTTGATCTGTCCGCCCGAGAGGTTGGCGATGAGCGTATCGCGATGTGGCAGTAATTCCATCTCGCGCAGCACATCTTCGACGCGGGCGTGCAATTCCGTGCGATCGGTGTCGGTCGGCAGCCGCAGCCGGGCCGTGTAGTAAAGCGCTCGATGGACAGTCAATCCCGTGTGGACGATGTCCTTTTGCGGGACGTAGCCGAGCAATTGGCGGAAGCTGTCGAAGTGCTGATAGAAGTCCTCCCCGTTGGCGAGGACCTGGCCGGCCGTTGCGCGTCGCCGGCCGTTGAGGCAGTCCATCAGCGTACTCTTGCCCGAACCCGAGGGTCCGAGCAGGCTGACGAACTCGCCGGGCTGGACGACGAGATTGATGTTGTCGATCAGTTTCTTCGGCTGGCCGTCGAAGCCGGGTACGGTCTTTTCGAGTCCGTGCGCCTCCAGGCGCAGGCCGCGGCGCGAGTCGAGCGACTGAATCGTGTCGCCGACGAGCGTGAACAGGAAAGGGCCGATGCCGACAACCTGCTTCTCGCGGACCAGGGCGGAAGTATGAATGCGCTGGCCGTTGACCCGAACGCCGTTAATGCTGCTGAGGTCGGAGACGCGCACGCCTTCGGGCAGCCGCACGAAAAGTGCGTGATAGCGAGAAACGGAAGGATGTTGAAGGCAGATGTCGCAGTCGGGAGCGCGGCCGACGATGAGCTGTTGTTGGCGAGCGAAGAGAGTGGTCAGCAGCACGCTGCGGCGCGGCTGGGCCTGTGTCGGTCCCTGCAACAGAATCGTGGACGCCCCGGCGGCGACGGGTTCATCGCTGGAGATCACGAGCGAATTGAGGGGCTGCCCGCACTGCCGGCAGAACTTGTAGACGTCGTCGTTCTCAGTGGTGCAGAACGGGCAGGTTTTCATTTCTATTTGTCAGTCTTATTGCCAGTTGCCAGTTGCCAGTTGCCAGTTGCCAGTTGTCAGTTGTGAAGCACCATCGTCTCTTTTCAACTGGCAACTGGCAACTGACAACTGGCAACTGGCAATAAGACTGGCAACTCAGCGATAAAAGATAAACCACCATGCCGCTGCCGCGCCGAGGGTCGCGAGCAATCCCAGGCTCGCCCAGAGCCACAGCCTGCTCCGTCCCCGCGAGTTTTTTCTGGGGTTGTAGGGGATCGTTGGCTGCGACGCCTCACCCTGGCGAGCGGCGACCAGACGATCCATCGCTCCGGGAGGCAACAGCAGAATGCCACTTGCCTTACCGAGTTCCTGCAAGCGCAGATAGACCTCGATGGCGCTCGTCGGGCGCTGCTCGGGGTTCGGCTTCAGGCACTCGTCGAGCAATTCCTCCAGGGCCGAACTGGCCTCGGGACACAGTTCGCACAGCTTCTTGCCGCGGACGTACGGCAGCTCCTTCGTCAGCGCCTCGTGAATGACAAGGGCCACGCTGAAGATGTCGGAGCGTACGCCGACCGATTGACCCGCGAGTTGCTCGGGCGACATGTAACGCGGCGTCCCAATGGTTGCGCCGGGCTGCGTCAACTGGTCGTCGCCGTTGTCTTCGCGATAGATGCGAGCGATGCCGAAGTCGAGGACACGGACGTGCAGACGAACGCCGCTCTGGTTGACGATGAAGATGTTGTCCGGCTTGATGTCGCGATGGACAATGCCCTTGCTGTGGGCGTGAATCAGCGCCAGCACCAGTTGAGCGCTCAGTTGCAGGCCAGCTTTCAGGGGCAAGGCGCCCTCGCTCGCCAGCCGCTCGCGCAGCGACTGCCCGTGAAGGTATTCCATCACCAGGAAGGGGCCGAAGGTCGCATCGATTCCGAAGTCGTGGACGGCGACAATGTGCGGATCGGCAAGTTGGCCGACCATCCGGGCCTCGCGCTCGAAGCGTTTGTCGAATTCGGGCTCGACTCGCAACTCCGGATTGATGAGCTTGACGGCGACCTCACGATTGAGCCGCGTATCCGTGGCGCGATAGACCTTGGCCATGCCGCCGCCGCCGCGCAACTGGAGCAACTCGTAGCGTTCGCCGACCGTGACCGGCAGCGGAATGTCTCGCGAGCCGGGCCGAGTGGCCGGCGTCGCCACATGCTGAACCGCGGCGGTCTCCGTCAACGGCGTGCCGTCGTGCGGGCAGAAGCGCACGCCCGGAGCCAGCATCTGTTTGCATGTCGGACACTGGATCATCTGCGACACCCTCGGCAAAATGACGAATTAATAAGGATGAATGACGAAAGAATGAGCAATGAGTAATGAGCAATGCCCAATGTCAAGAGGGGCCTTCTTTTCGTCATTGAGGATTGCTCATTCGACATTCTTTCGTCATTAGTCATTTCCGAGTTTCGACATTCTTTCGTCATTAGTCCTTAGTAATTAGTCATTCTGAAGTCGTTTGCGAAATCGCCAGAAGTCATCGAACAGACCCGCTCCCATTACCTCCGTCGCCAGAGCGTCCTTGTCCGTCGGGGCGAGCTTGAGCAAGGCGAAATCTCCCAGACGCGGATAGAGCATCGCGTTGGTATCGATGAAGTCCTTCGCTCCGAACGTGTGGCCCGAATTGAGGACCACATAGCGATCGACGTGCAGCGGGCTGGGATAGATCAACACAGGTACATGCTTTGACGCATCGCCGCTCAGGCTGCCCAGAGCGACCGTCTTCTCGTTCCAGCGCAGCGGCAAGTCGGGAAGGAGTTGAGCGATCAGGCGATTCGAGCCGGGATCGCCGAACAGGATCAGGTGCCGGCTGTTGATCTCTTCGGGATTCAGGGCCACGTCATCGACGACCGGCAGTTTGCCGCGCATGTACTTGTCCCAGTCGTCCTGAAAGCGCTTCAGGGCCGCCTCGGCGTAGTCGTGAACGGCCGGGTTCCAGGGCTTGCCCGTGCCGCGAACACAGACGAAGCCTTCCATGAAGGCATCGTCGATCGGACCTTGCAGGCCGGTCACTTTCTGGATTCGCCGCAGACGATCGACGACGATCTTCTGCGGCAGGACGACCTTCCAGGTTCCTTCTCGCTTCTCCAGATGCAGGCTCGACTCGTCGATCCTCCCCACCCGATAGGGCGGGGCCTCCAGCGTCTGCCCATCGATGTCAACCGTCAACTTTGTTCGGCTTTCACTCTGCGGCAAAATCAGGTGCAGCGCGCGTACGTTCGTCGTGCTGATCTTGAAGCCCGGCGCAGTCCGCTCCGCATCGACCAGCGCTCGTTCGTAGTGCTTTTCCAGGCCAAGGATCTCGACCCACTCGCAGCGGTTGTACTTCATGGTGTAGGTCACGAAGCGGATACGGTTCATCTCATCGGCCCGGCCTTTGACCGCATAGTGGGCGTATTCCTGTTCCGCCTTCGCCTGCCATGCGGGCGGAAAATTGTGTTCCAGCTCAGGAGCGATCAGGTGCGTGATCGACATCTTGGTGCCCTTGAGCCGTTCCTCGATGTTCCGCGCTGCCTGAATCTGCTTGTCCTTTTCGCCGGAGTAGGCGACGACCGGCACGTTGAAGACGTTCTCGGCATACTCAACCGCGTCGTAGATCTTCAGGCACGACTCGATGTAGTCGGGCAACTGCGCGGGTACCTTCGGAGCGTAGCCGTGCGTCTTCGTGAAGCCGGCCCCCGGACCGAGGACGCACCACTTGTCCGGCCGATGCAGGCCAAGGTGCCAGGTGCCGGCGCCGCCCATCGAGAAGCCACGCAGCACGACGCGGGCGTTGTCGATCAACTCGCGCTTCTGGGTGCCCTCGACGGCGATGAAGTGGTTGATCGCGTCGAAGACGTCCGTCTCGCCGGCCCAGCGATAGGCGTTGTTGCCCCGGCCGTAGATGTCGAGCTGCACGAAGTCGCGGTCCTTCGGAGCGAGCCGCTCGCCGTTGAATTGATGGAGGAACGATACCTCGTTCAACTTGGTGTTTCGGCCATGAAGGACGACGTCGAGGCGATAGCGCTTGCGCGGATCGGCTCCGAAGTCATTGGGCAGCGTGACGGCATAAGGCTGAAGCGAGCCATCGACGCGCGAGCGATAGGCGCGGACCGTGGGCATGCCGCCGACGTTCAGCCACGGCGATTCGCCCATCGCGGCCTGGCTGGCTCGCAGCAGACCGCGATTGAGTTCTTCGAGGGTCCAGTCGGCGTAATTCTTGTCGTAGAACTCGCCGTGCCGGAGGATCCACTCGCCGGCCTTGGCATAGATTTCGACGTCGGCGAGGACGGGATCGCGAACGCCCTGACGCCGGAGAGACTTGACGGCGGCGTAGAGCTTGTTGACGCGCGAGCGGATGGTAGCGAGCTGCTCGTCGGCCGGCTTCAGCGGCTCGGGCGGAGCGAAGTCCTGAGCGAACAGACCCGGCGCAGCAATGGCCAGCAGCCAGGAGGCGAGCAACCGTCGGGGCATCGTCGGCCTTCCTTCCCAAGAAGCGCGAGTCAGGGCGAGCCACAAGAATAAGATACACTTGCCGATTGCGAGGGGCAGCAAGGAAGTATGCGATTCCGAAGTGGACCCTTGAAATCGGGCCGTTGATGCGGTTTGCTTAGCAGTGGTTCCCGGCGAGCCGCG
>JBBRIK010000116.1:0-9072 GCA_038221045.1 Gemmatales bacterium | reverse complement strand
TATTTGTCCAGGGCCAGTATACCAGCAGCGCCCGGCCCAACAAGAGGCGCTCCGGCACCAGGCCCCAGGATCGGCCGTCCGAACTTGCGGGGCTGTTGTCGCCCAGGCAAAGGTAATGGCCTGGCTGTACAAACATTGTCTTCAGGGGCGGCCGCTGCAGGTCTTCCCACTTATTCGGATCGAATGGATCGATGTTCTGGATGTCCGGACTCGAGGGCACGCAGGTGTAGTAACTGTCCCGGAACAGCTTGATGTTCTGCACAGTCGCGGCCGCTCCCTTGACGCCGATGCTCACCGGCTGAAGGTCCGCTGCCTTGGGTCCCTTCACTGCTGGCGGTGAGTAGTTGACGCCGTTCTCGAAGGGTAGCGTACCATCGACCCACACCGTCAAACGTTGATCGACGTTGGCGAAGCGCACCTTGTGCGTCCCCTTGCCCAGCCGTGTGGGCTGGCTCTCGAGCTTCTTCTCTGTTCCCTTTTCGCCGTGGCTGAGCGTGCAACGCCCATCTTCCGACGCCAGGTCGAAGGTCGCTCGATAGTGTTCGCCAGACCGCACCAGATCCAGGACCAGTTCGCCCTGCGCCTTCTCGATCTTGACCTCGCACTCGAGAATCAGATCGCCAACCCAGTTGCCTCCGCTTCTGGCTTCCTGGTTCCGGTCCGGTTGGCCCCATTCGGTGTCGCGGCGGTCGAAGCTGAACGTCTCGCCGCTGTTGTAGCCCATGAAATCGAGAATCAGTCCCTGTTTGTCCGAAGCGCGGAGAACGTGGTGATAGCGCAGCCAACTCTGGGCGTTCGTGTCGGCCGGCGTCGGATGACGAAACGACTTGCCGCCTTCGAGTTTCTCCCAGGTGTCCCCCTCGGGACGCCAGCGCACCCGGAGGCCGGCGAGCTTCGGATCGAGATAATCGTTGTCGTGTACGATGCGCATCATGCTCAGCAGAATACTCGGTGGCTTGCGGAGGATCTCGAACTCACCGGCTTTGAACTTCTCCTCGGCGGCGGTGTCGCTTCCCGAGTGCATGTTCTCTTCCTTCCAAAGATCCGCCGGCTTCACTGTCGAGTCATCGTGCTTCGGACTCTTCTCGGGACGAAGAATGTACAGATCGCCGCCGCTGATCGCGATCGTCTCTTCAGGCATCCCGATGAGGCGCTTGATGTAATTCGTCGAGACGTGGTTCTTCTGCGGTTCTTTGGGATACTTGAAGACGACGACGTCGAGCCGGCCGGGCTTCGCGCCGGGCAACGAGGGATCGTAGAGGAACTTGCCGACGAGAACGCGGTCGCCGGTGGAAGCGCCTGGATCGGCGATCTCCATGTAATCGCCGGGCAACTCGCCTTCGCGCGGCTGCCGCCAGCGCGGATCAACCAGACGGATGTGGCGATCGCAAACAGGACAGATGCCAGCATTGACTATCGCCGGCGCTTTTTCCCCAGGATCGCTCTCGGTGGAGCAATTGATCGGAAACTCGAACGCGCACGAGGGACACTTCACATACTTCTGGTAGCCGTAGAGCGTCTCGGCCATCGAGCCGGTCGGAATGACGAACGCCTCGGCCGCGAACGATTTCAGTAGCAGCACCAGGACGACGACGAAGACGACGGTCTCGACGATCTCGCGTCCGCCCGTCTCGGCGGGCCGAATGTTGGGCGGCAACTGGCCCTGTGCCTTGAGCGTCGCTTTCGGGATCGGCCAGTGAATGAGCGAGCGAGCGGCCCACAATCCGATCAGAGTCGCGACGAGCGCCGCGCCCCGTGCGGCTGCTGCTTCGCTGCTCAACATCGAAAAAACGATCAAGGCAACGACGCCAATCGCGAGGGCGAAAACGACCTGGGTAAGGAAGTTGGCGAGTATGAGCTGCCAGGTCAGCGGCGGGACCACGGATGGCTGAGGACCATCGAGTGGCGGTGGAGCGGAAGTAAAGCGATCCTCAGTCATGTGTCACCGTTAGTTCCAGCATCAGGCCCGCCATTCCAGGCGAGGTCCGTGAGGCAGCGCAGCCTGCCCGCGAAAAAGGATAGTACCTGACCAACACCTTGCCAAGCAAGAGCCGCTCGGGGACGAGTCCCCAACTTCGGCTGTCGGAACTCGCGCTCGGGTTGTTCCCGATGCAAAAGTAATGCCCCGGCGTCACAGGGATTGTACGGTAAGGCATCTCTTCCAGTCCGTCCCATGCCCTCGGATCGCTCCAACTGTGTCGGATTCAACAGGGGAAGCCGAACCGTGTAAACGCGATTCGGCTCACCGTTGTCACTCTCGTGGTGTACGCCCAAAGACCTGCGTGTAGTAGAATTCGCCCTTCTCACTCCGCGCCGCGCCGACGCCGATGTAGACGAAGTTCCCGTCGAGGATATTATCGCGATGAGCCTTGGAATCCATCCAGGCCTTGATTACTTCCTTCGGCGGAAACGCTTCGCCGGCGGCAATGTTCTCGCCGACCCAGGCGGTCTTGAAACCGACCTTCTTCGTCCGCTCGTGCGGCTCGAGGCCATCGAGCTTGTGCTCCATCTTCTCCTGTTTGGCCATGTTCTTCGTGTGGTCGCGGGCGGCGCGGAAGAGGAGAGGATGTGGCTTTAGCGGCGGCAGTTTTTCCTTCGCGCGCTCCGCGTTGGTCAGGTCGATGATCTCTTTCTCCTCCTGGCTGACCTCGAACTTCTCCTCCGGCTTTCCCTTCGGCGGAGCTGCCGCGAGCAGGCATCCGCTCACCATGACGAGCACGTTCAGGATACAGAGTCGAGTCTTCATACCGGTTTCCTCAACGAGAGGTTGATTTCCCCGAGTGCGGCCTCTGTTTACTCTAGCTCAAGGGAGGGAGCATCCGCAAGCAGCCATTCGCTGCAATTGAACGGAGTGGAACTCGCGAAGGGAGATAATTCATGTCCGTGGACGTGACGACCTACTACCTCGAGATGAGATCGCCGGACGAGTTGCGACCGAGCCGGACGACGCGGAGCGACGTGGGCTTCGTTCGCATCGAACCGGCGATGCCGGAGTTGAACCGCTTCTTCTACACGGCCGTCGGAGGTGCCTGGTACTGGACCGATCGCTTGCCGTGGACCTATCAGCAGTGGTTCGATTACCTGCGACGGCCCGAACTGGAGACGTGGATGCTGACGGTCTCCGGCGTTCCCGCGGGCTATGCCGAACTGGAGTGGCAAGCAGGAGGCGACGTTGAGGTGGCGTATTTCGGGTTGTTACCGTCGTACATCGGCCAGGGACTGGGTGGGCATCTGCTGACGTTGGCTGTCGAACGAGTCTGGGAGCGAGGAGCGGGGCGCGTCTGGCTGCACACCTGCACCCTCGATCATCCAAACGCTCTGGCTCACTATCAGGCGCGAGGCTTTCGCCTCTATCGTCAGGAGACGGAAACGGACAAGGGATTGCCTCCGCAGCCGACCGGACCCTGGCCGGGATCGTGAGTACCGGCCCGTTGACACGGGCCGCTCGCCCGTTCGATTGACGCTTCAGTGAGGCGGCTGGAAAGAAACGTCGGCGCGACTGTGCGGGGTGAAGTTCTCCGCCCCCAGCAGGCACTGATAGGCTTCCTGAGCCGCCGGTCCCAGCGGATCGACGTCGGCCAGGCGCAGACCGCTCCACTCGCGATACAGCACCAGGTCTTCCTCGCTGACCGCCAGCACGAGGTCCGTCTCGCCGAGCTTTCGCAAGACCAGCGAGCGCAGATTTTCGCTCGCCTCGCCTTCCGGTACGCCGACGACGACACGCTCCCAGGACGGGCGCGAGGCGCCCGTCGCAGTGGCGGCCTGCTCCGGCACGGCCTCCTCGAAACATGTCAGCAATTGCTCGCCCACGGCCTCGGGATCGTCCGACTGCGCGAGGAACAGGCGGGCCGCGTCCGTCGCGCCCAGCTTCTCCTCGACAAAGGCGACCGCGTCCTTCTTCAGTGCCTGTGCCAGTTCCTTCGTCATGTTCTTGCTCGAAACGCAGACGTTGACCAGCGAGTTGAAGGCGGGGTTGGAGCGGATCATCTGCTGCAACTGAGCATCCAACTGGAGCAGGTCCTCCGGCGTCAGGCCCTTCTCGACCTGATCGATCGCCTCCTTCAGATTGCTCCAACCCTGTGGGAACAGATAACGAACCCGGCCTTCCGTCATGGGGGGCAGTTGCAGCGAGGGATCCGGTTTGTCCTCGCTTTTGTCTCCGGAAAGATGGACGAGCAACTCCTGAATCCGGGCGCGGCAGAAGTTGATCTCACGCAACTCGTCGGTCAGACAACCGCGAAGACTGACGTACACGGCGAGCACTTGCTGCAAAACCAGGCTTTGATAGCGGGCCTTGGCGTAAGTGCGCAACAACTCGACGACCAGTTCCGGCGTCATGCCGCGGCGCGGCCAGGAGCGGGTGTCATCCAGCGAGTTGATGAAGGCGAGGACTCGGCCATAAGCGTCGGCCGACTTGTCGGCCAACTCGCGCCCGAGCGGTTCGTGAAGTTCGAGGACCAGTTCGATGCTCGCTACGACCTGGCGAATGGACTCTTCCGCGCCGGCAAGACGAAAGGCCGGCTTCTCAATCAGTTTGACCGGCAACTCGGCCAGCGTTTGACTCCATTCATTCGCAATGGTCGTCGCCGCTTCGCGCAGAAAAAGGACGAGCGATCCAGGCGGGGCTTCGCGCTGTCCCGCCAGCCGGACCGTCAGCGCGGAGCCTCCAGGCGTCGTGCCCATCACTTCGACGGCTGACGAGGTGGTGACGTTCCAGTCCGATGCCGTGTAGACGTTGCCTTCCTGCGTCACCTGAGGACGGCCCAGGAACTGCTCGTAGCGGACCAGCACCTCGAGGATCTCTTCCGGCTCGAGAGGAACGGGAGTGCCGACTCGGACGCGAGAGAGAAACCCCTTCTCGGCCGCGATGTCGCCGAAATGCTTCACGAGCGGTTCGAGGGCGGCGCCGAACACCTTGTCGGCATTCTTCCCCAGATGCTTTTCACAGGCATCCTGGATGCGAGCGATGAAGTGTTCCGCGCCGAGATCGTGGCCGCGCCACTGTTCCGCCACCCATTCCCGGACCTGCTCCACCAGAGGCCGGGAGTCCTTGCTCATCCAGCGCTCGATGATTTTCCGCAAGCACCGGGCCGCCACTTCCTCGACGACCTTGCGGCGCGGAAACGAGACCCGGCACAGCCCGAGCGTTCGATACACCGGATCGCCGGGAACGTCCGCCTCGGCGCCCAGTCCCCGCCAGCGGCCGAAAGCCGAGGCGCACTCGCCGAACAGGAAGTGAGCGGTCATGCCGATCACTTCCTGACTCTCCTTCTTCCGAGGCGACTCCGGCAACGGCAGCAGATACATGGGATTGAAGGGAGGATCGCCATCAATCAGCCCCGCCTCGCGCTCGAAGTAGCGCGCCTGGAACTCGGTAGCCGGCCGGGCATAGTGGAGCAACTCGGTCAATGCGGCACAGGCGTTCCCAAGCGGCCCCACTCGCGCCGCCGCCTCGATTCCCTGCGTTGAAGGAGGTTGGCCGTCGTGGGACGAGCCTTTCGCCGCCTCCCGGCCTTTCGGATGCTGTGACCCTCGTTTTTCCATCTGCGGGACGAACAGCACGCCGGTGATACGGGGATTCGGAGTGCCCATCTGCCGCGACAGATTGCGCAGGAGATAGGCGAGGTCGAGAAACATCCCGCCGCCGGTGCCGCCCATCAGACCGGCGACCAGGAAGATGCGCGGCCGATACGAACGCACGCCCCGGCCCGTGGTCTTCGCGGCTCGGTCGAGCGCTGCCGCATCGCGGCACGTCTCCCACTCCATCTGCAGTCGGCGCTGAATCGTCCGGACGTGATCGAATAGAGCGAGCCTGCCCAGCGCCCGAATCCCCGTGGTGGTCTGCTCGCGCGGGATGCGGTAGAGCATGCGTTGGTTGATCCAACTCAGCGCGTCGATACGTCCGGCCGGTGTCCGCAGATAATGGCTGGGGCGGTTGAGGGGAGTCAACAAGAGGTCCGCGGACGTTAGCGGATGAACCGGCGGGCCAAGCGCCTCGCGCAACTTCTCGACGGCGTCGGGAGGCAATCCGCCCACCTTGAGGACGTCGGGATCGGTGTCGATCAACAGGAGGCGGACATTCGGCAGAGCGTCGGCAGAATCGAACTCTTCCGCCAGTAATGTGCGGAACGATTGAAGGACCTGCGCCCCCATTCCACCAACGCCGACGATCAGAGCGGGAGACAGGGCGCCGCCATGATCCACGTCGCGCGTCTGAGGCGGAGCAGCCTCGCCGGGGCGAGCCGCGCGCGGTCCCGAGCGCGGCGGTGGGGG
The DNA here is from genome assembly GCA_038221045.1 of Gemmatales bacterium. GTDB lineage: Bacteria > Planctomycetota > Planctomycetia > Gemmatales > Gemmataceae > JBBRIK01. Next base: position 2,799 of record JBBRIK010000116.1, on the reverse strand, counting down.
AGGCGTGGCAGGAACGAGGGGGGTATCGGAACGGGGACCGATGCCCCCCCCGGCCCCTGGCACGCCAATGAAATGCGTGGGCGACTGGTTCGAGTCTCTGGATCGATTGACGGGAGGAGGCGGCCCAGGCGTCAACGGCGGTTCATGTCGCCTGAGTTCTTGCGGGCTCCAGGTATTGCTATCCAGGGGCGTGCTGACGTCGCCGCCGCTCTGCGGTGACGGGACACTGGCGGCAGATGGCGTCCCTGGGCTGCGAACCACCAGCGCCTGAGTGAGCGCCTCGACCAGTTCGCGACAGGTGGGATAGCGTTCGTCCGGGGTCTTGTTCAGAGAGCGGCCGATGATGGGACGGTCGTGTTCTTCGAGCGAAGAGAGGTTCGGCTCGGCTTGCAGATGCTGCAAGATCAACTGGCGGACGTTGAGGCCGGAGAAGGGACGCTGGCCCGTCAGCAGTTCCTGAAAGACGATGCCCAGGCTGTACTGATCGCTGAAGCGCGTGACCCGGCCGTCAAATGTCTCCGGGGCCGCATAGACGGGCGTGATGCCGCCCGTGACGGAGGCGACCGATCCCTCCATGTCCTTGACCAGGCCGAAGTCGGCGACCTTGACGTGCTGATGAACGAGGAAAAGGTTCTGCGGTTTGATGTCCAGGTGCTGCAACTGATACAGGCTGTTCATCAGGTCGAGGGCCTCGGCAGCTTCGCGCATGTAGCTGAGCAACTCGATCCGCGGAATGCCGAGCAGCCCCTGCGAACGGCACTCCTTGTAGCGGTCCCAGAGATTGCGGTCGGCCAGCTCCATGATGATGAGCAACTGGCCGTCGATGATATCGAATCGTTCCAGCGACAGGATGTAGGGATGACGAACAGTCTTGACGCGGCTGAGTGCCTTGAGTTCCTGTTCGGCCCGGTGTCCCGCTTCGCCGGCGAACTCGAGATTGCCGAAGACGAACTTGATGGCTTTCTGGAGGCCGCCGGGTGCCTCGCACTTCCACACCTCGCCAAATCCTCCCCCGCCCAGGCGCTCGATGAGCTTGTACCCGGGTATGGGTTCGGAATCGCGTTCGATGCGGACCGCCATGAGCGTCTCGGAAATAGGCCAACCGTTCCCGCTACAAGGTGGAGACAGATCAGTTCGCGAGCATGGCGTCCCACGTCTACAACCAGGAACACCTGGGCGGAGCGCTGTCTGCGCGGAACCGGCTACTGTACTATAGCATCACCAGTCTTCCGCTGTCCTGATAGTGTGAATATCGGGACGTCTCATTGGGGTAAATTCTACCTATTATAAGCATGACGCTGGAAGTGAATTGTGAGGAGACCTGGCATGTATGCCCTTTCCCTGAAGCAACCCTGGGCCGCCTTGCTGGCACATGGACGAAAGACCATCGAGATCCGCCGCTGGAGGACAGCGCGGCGCGGCCGCGTCCTGATTCATGCGGCGCGCGTCTCGGATGCTCGTCCTGAGGTCTGGGCCAAGGTACCGGAGGAGTTGCGGGCCGCCGCTCAGATTACCGGCGGAATCGTTGGGGAGGGCGAGATCCTCGACTGTCTGGCGTATCGCTCGCTGGACGTCTTCAGCCGGGACCAGGCGCGCCATCTCAACGAACTGTCCTGGTTCGAGCCGCCGGTGATGTACGGCTTCGTCTTCGCGAACCTGGCACCCCTGCCGTTGCACCGGTGTCCAGGGTGGATGCGCTTCTTCGACGTGGAACTGGTGAGGCCCACGGGATGAGCGTGCAGCTGCTGGTGAGCGTGCGCTCGGCAGACGAAGCTCGCTGGGCGCGGACGGAAGGTGTTTCGCTCATCGACGTCAAGGAGCCGTCGCGCGGCCCGCTGGGACGGGCGGACGACGCCGTCATCACGGCCATCATCGAGGAGGTCGAGGGCCGCCGGCCTGTCAGCGCCGCGCTGGGAGAGTTGCGCGAGTTCCAGGAGTTGCCGGGGAGTTGGGAATCGCTTGCGTTCGTCAAATGGGGTCTGGCGGGCTGCGCTGGCACGAACTGGCAAGCGATCCTTGTTCGCCACGCTGAGCGCCTTGGCTCACGCGTTGTCGCTGTCGCGTATGCCGATGCGGAGCGAGCGCAGGCACCATCTGTAGAGAAAGTCGTCGCCTTCGCCTGTCGCACGCCCTGGGCCGATCCCGTCCTCCTGATCGATACCTTCGACAAATCCCTCACTCCTTCGGGACGAACGCGGACGATTCTGGACAGCCTCTCTCGTGAAGTGATCGCGGCGAGTTGTCTGGAATGTCGGAAGTGCGGCGTGCGGATCGCCCTCGCGGGGGGACTCGGCATGGAGGAGATCCAGCAACTCTGGCCGCTGTCGCCCGACTGGTTCGCCGTGCGCGGCGCGGTCTGCGAAGAGGATCGTCGCGGAGACGTGTCGCCGAGGCGCATCCAGGCGCTGGTCGAATTCCTTCACGACCTTGAGCGAAAGTCTGACATTCCCCGCTCGTCTTTTTGTTGAGCCGCGTGTCATGGCCCGCTAGAATCAACTTCATCCCGCCTGGCTTCCTTTCGAGGGTCCGACGCATGACCGGCTTGCTCTTGCTCTCCCTGCTCGCCGCCGCGGCGGACGACGATCTCACGAAAGCCCTCGCCGCCAAGGCCGAGTTGTACGCTCCCGCGCCCGGCTATTCCGAAGGGCCGACCTGGATCGACGGCGACGTCTTCTTCTGTTCCGGTGCGTTGTTGCGCATCACGGCCGAGAAGAAGGTCCTCAAGTATCTCGACATTGGACCCGCCGGGACGTATCTCCTCGCCGACAAGCGGATGCTCATCTGCGATAACAAAGAACA
>JBBRIK010000115.1:0-9084 GCA_038221045.1 Gemmatales bacterium | reverse complement strand
GCCGGCCCTCACGTCCGCTGTCCGCACCGGCGACACGACGGCGGCCGAGCGCCAGCGCCTGTTGCGCAAGCCGCCGCACGTCCTCATCACCACGCCCGAGTCGCTGCACCTGCTGCTGACCTCGCGCGGGCGGGACACGCTGCGCGGCGTCAGCCACGTCATTGTGGACGAGATCCACGCCCTGTGCGGCAACAAGCGCGGCGTCTTCCTCGCCCTGCTGCTGGAGCGCTTGCAGGCGATCAATCGCGGCGCGTTTGTGCGTATCGGCCTGTCGGCGACGCAACGGCCTCTCGAAGAAGTAGCTCGCTATCTTGGCGGCATGGAAGACTCTGTCGCGCGGCCGGTGACGATCGTCGATGCGGGACAGCGCAAGGAACTCGATCTGCGCGTCGTCAGTTCCGTCGGCTCGTTCGGGCCGCTGCCGGAACAGTCGGTCTGGCCCTCGATCTATCAACTCCTGCGCAATGAGATTGCCCGGCATCGCTCGACGCTGATCTTCGCCAACGACCGCCGGACGGTCGAACGCATCACCTCATTCATCAACGAGACGGAAGAGATTGCCCACGCCCATCATGGCAGCGTCAGTCTCGAGGTGCGCCGCGAGACCGAGCAGGCGCTCAAGGAGGGGCGTTTGCCGTGCGTCGTGGCGACGGCGTCGCTGGAGATGGGCATCGACATGGGCGCGGTCGATCTGGTCTGTCAGGTCGCCTCGCCGGGCAGCGTCGCGCGCGGGTTGCAGCGTGTGGGACGGGCGGGTCATCTCGTCGGCCAGAAGAGCAAGGGCCGGCTGATTCCGCGGACGCCGATGGACCTGCTCGAACAGGCCGTCCTCGCTCACGAGATGGCGGCGGGCCACGTTGAAGAACTGCGCGTGCCGTCGAATTGCCTCGATGTGCTGGCGCAACAGGTCGTCGCCCTGGTGGCGATGGAACCGTGGAAGGTGCCTGACCTCTTCACGCTCGTACGCCGGGCGTATCCGTATCGGGATCTGTCACCCGCCGCGTTCGAGAGCGTGCTGGAGATGGTCAGCGGCCGCTTTGTTCTTGCGGAGTCGAAGACCGCCAAGCCGCAAGCGGCAAGATCGAACCTCCAGGCGCTCCAGCCGCGCATCAGTTGGGATCGCGTTCACAACCAACTGCACGCTCTGCCGGGAAGCCAGCAGGTCGCGCTCGTCAATGGCGGCACGATTCCCGATACGGGACAGTATGCCGCTTACACGACCACAGGCGTCCGCATCGGCGAACTCGATGAGGAGTTCGTCTACGAGCGCCGCGTCGGTGATGCGTTCCTGCTCGGGACGAACGCCTGGCGCGTCACCCGCATCGAGCCCGATCGTGTTGTGGTCGCGCCGGCCGAGGGGGCGCATGCGGTGCTGCCGTTCTGGCGCGGCGAGGGCATGGGACGCAGTCATGGGCTGGGCCTTGCCATCGGCCAATTCCTCCGCGAATTGCGCGAACGGATCGATCAGCCCGACTGCCTGCCCTGGCTCGAAAAGGAGTTCTTTCTCGAATCGCAGTCCGCGCGGAATCTGCTCCATCATGTCCGCCGGCAACTCGACGGCGGCGGGACGCTGCCGACGGATCGCACGCTTGTCGTCGAGGCGTCGCGCGATCAGCTCGGCGATTGGCAGGTGATCCTGCTCAGCCCCTTCGGCAGCAGGATGCACCTGTCGTTGCGCCTCGTCCTCGAACATCGGCTCGGCAAACGGCTTGGCTATCGGCCTCAGTGCCTGCACCACGACGACGGCGTGCTGATTCGCCTGACCGATAGCGATGAGCCGATCCTCGATCTTCTCGACGGACTGACGCCGGAAAACGTCGAGGCGATGATCCTCGACGAGTTGGCCGAGAGCGCCCTCTTCGCCCTGCGCTTCCGGCAGAACGCCGCCCGCGCCTTGCTGCTGCCGCGCAGCAAGGCTGGCCAGCGCGCCCCGCTCTGGCTGCAAAGACTGAGGGGCCGCGATCTGCTTCAGGTGGCGCGCCAACACGCCGACTTTCCCATCGTCGTCGAGACGTTCCGCGAATGTCTGCACGATCATCTCGACCTGTCACGGCTTCAGCAACTCCTCCGCGATGTGCGCGACGGCCACATCCATGTCGAGGCCCGGCGGCGCGAGCTGCCATCGCCCTTTGCCGCGAGTATCGTCTTCGCGTTTACGGCCGCGAACCTCTACAGCAAGGACGAGGTTGAGCCGGATCGCGAGACGAGGAAGACGCACCTCGATCAGGAAGTCCTGGGGCAATTGCTGTCGCCGGACGATCATCGCCACCTGCTCGATCCGCGTGCGGTGCATCAGGTCGAGCGCCGCCTGCGCGGCATGGGCCAGCCGCCGCGCTCCGTCGCCGAGATGGCGGAATGGCTCCGCCGCCTGGGCGACCTGACGCCGGCAGAGATGGAAGGCCCAATGGCCGGCTTTCTCGATGAGCTTGTCGCCGAGAGACGGGCCTGCCAGATCGAGTTGCCGGGCGCGGGCCAGCCCGCGCGCTGGGTCTCCGCCGAGGACGAATCGCTCTATCGCGAGGCGTTCGCTCTCGATGACGGTGTATCGGGGAAACGGCAGCAAGAAGCCGCATCGTTCGTCCTCGATCGCTTCTTGCAGACGCACGCTCTGGTCAGCTTGCAGGACGTTCTCGCTCGCTATCCCTTCGAGAGCGCCTGGGCCGAGAGACAGTTGCAGTCGTGGGTCGAGAGCGGCCGGGCGGTGCCAGTGCCGACGAGCGGCGACCTCGAACCGATTCGCTGGTCCGCGCCGGAGAACCTCGAACAGGTGCAGCGCGGCAGTCTGGGGCTTCTGCGCCGCGAAGTGCTGACCTGCTCCGCTCCGCAACTGGTCGATTTTCTGCTGCGCTGGCAGGGAGCGCATCCTTCAACGCGGAGCGGCGGAGCCGAGGGGCTGGCGTCGGCTCTGGCCTGCTTGCAGGGCGTGACCCTGAACGCGGAGGCGTGGGAACAGGCCGTGCTTCCGGCGCGTGTGCCGGAGTATCAGCCGCGCTGGCTCGACGAATGGATCGCCGGCGGCGTGGGAGCGTGGATCGGGCAGGGCAATCTCGACGCGCATGGGGTGATCGCATTCCTCGACCGCGAGGAGGTCCTCCGAACGGCCGCGCCGGCGCTCGCCAATGACCTGCCGCTGTCAGAGGAAGAGCAGCGCGTCCTCGATCTCCTGCGCCAGCGCGGGGCCTCGTTCGTCGTCGATCTCGCCTCGGTTGCGGGCCTGACGCCGAGTGTGGTCCGCGATAGCCTGTGGTCACTGGTAGGGCGAGCTCTGGTGTCCAACGATCATTTTGACGTGGTACGCCAGGGACGCCAGGAGACTCCGGCCCCCGCGGAGGGGCGCAACGCCGTGCGGCTGGCCCTGAGACGGCGCGGCAATGTCAAGCCGGAGGGCCGCTGGTCGCTGCTGCCGTGGACGAACAACGTCGCCCCGGAGACGCAGGCGATCGAGATGGCGTCCCGATTGTTGCGGCGTTACGGCATCGCGGCGCGCGAGCTGGCCCTGTGCGATCCGTGGATGCCACCCTGGCGCATCCTGTACGAAGTGCTAACGCGGATGGAGCTATCGGGCGACGTGCGCCGCGGCTACTTCGCCGAAGGGTTGTCGGGAGCGCAGTTCGCACTGCCCGAAGCGTGCCGGCTGCTGCAAGAGCAGCATCTCCCCTCGACCGTGACTGCGCCGGTGATACTGCTGCACAGCCTCGACCCGGCCAACCTCTACGGAGCGGGTGCGCCACTTGACGTGGCGCTGCTCGATGGCGGCACGCGCTCCTTCTCGCGCCGTGCCGGCAACTGGATCGTTGTGCGCGCGGGCAAGCCGGTGCTGCTGATCGAACAGGCGGGCAAGAAGCTGACGGCTCTCGCAACCGCGAGCAAGGAGGACGTCAAGGAGGCGGTCGGCTGTCTGCCGGCGCTCTGTCAGAGTCGAGGCAATGTCCGCCACAAACTGACAGTCGAGGAGTGGAATGGACAGTCCGTGACGACCCATGAGGGCCGGGAGTTGCTCGAAGCGGCGGGGTTCGTCCGCGATTATCAGAGCATGACGCTCTATGCCGTCTGGAAGTGAGACGGCTTCTCAAACCCACTTGCGCCAGCGGAAGAGCAGGAATGAACCCAGCCCGGCCACCGCCATCATGCCCAGCGCCATCTCGAAGCCGTATTCCGTCTCCGTGTCCGGAACCAGTCGCTTGAAGTTCATGCCGTAGATCCCGGCGATCAGCGTCATCGGCAGCACCGTCGTCGAGATCATGGTCAGCACCTTCATGATCTGGTTGAGCCGGTTCGCCGACGCCGCCAGGTGCATCTGCATCAGGTCGCTGACCATTTCCCGCGCCCCCTCGATCAATTCGGTGAAGCGAATCAGGTGGTCGTAGACGTTGCGATAGTACACCGTCTCGCGCTCGTTGATCTGCTCGAACTCGCCGCGCGAGAGGCGGGCGAGGAGTTCACGTTCGTAGATCAGCGTCTTGCGCAGCACGATGACCATCCGTTTGACGCGGATCATCCGGGTCAGCATCGCGCGCGACGGACTCTCGAACAATGCCGTCTCGTAGTCCTCCAGCGTGTCGCTCAGGTGATCGAGGACCGGTGCGTACTCGTCCACCGCCTCGTCGATAATCAGGTGGAAGAGGTAGTCCGGGCCGCGCTCGGCCGCCTTCGCATGTTTATCGAGGTGGCTGCGCAGCTCGCCCACTCCGGTTACTGATTCATAGTGGTGCGTTATCAGCATGCGGTCGCTCATGATGGCGCTCAGTTGCGTCACCGCGGAGCCGTTCTCGAACAACACGTCGGCCCCTTCGTCGCCGACCTGACCGAGGTTTTCGATCAAGCGCTGGGCCAGGGGATTGACGATGACGAACAGGTAGTCGGGGAACTCCTCGACCTTGGGAAAGTGCGGCGGCACGTCGGGCTTACGCTTCAGGTGGGTCACATCCTCCAGCGACAGAGCGTGAATCGGGAAGAGCTTGTGGAAGACGAGTTGCTCTTCCTCCTCCGTGGGACACTCCAGATCGACCCAGAGAATGTCCTTCGACGCCTTGAGCGACTCGACCCGTTGGGACACTTCCCCGGACTCGAGCCAGGTTCCCTTGCCGCTCGTGGGATCGTAGCAAAAAAGGCGAATCATGTTGTCTCTCTCGTGTGATGGCATCACTGTATGGATTCGTCAGAGACAATTCTGCCGATCATCAACCGCCACTTGAGACAAAATGAGAAGAATGGGAATTATTTGCTTGACGCCTCTCATGCAGCGAGAATAAGCTATCACTATCTTCCAATGATTGGGAGGATTCTATCAGTCTATGGAAAGGAACTGCCGTGCTGGTTGAGGAACGCCGACAGCGGGTGCTGGATCTGGTGAGCCAGCGAGGCTTCCTCTCGCTCGCTGACCTCGCGCAGGCGATCCAGGTATCGGAATCGACCATTCGTCGCGACCTCGACCACTGGCACAATCAGGGCGTTCTCCGCCGAACTCATGGCGGGGCCATGTTTGTCGGCAATGGGACGGAGCTGCCCGCGATGGAAGATCGGGCGACACGACAACTCGACGAGAAACGCCTCATCGCTCGGACGGTTGTCGAGCGCATGAGGGAGGGAGACGCGATCCTCCTCGACGGCGGCACGACGACGCTGGAAGTCGCTCGGTTGCTCGTCGGCCGGGCCATGCAGATTGTGACGAATAGTCTGCCGATCGCCGCCCTGTTCGCCTCGTGCCGGGAGACGGACCTGATCATGCTCGGCGGCTACGTCTATCCACGCACGGGCGTTGCCCTGGGGCCGATGACGGTGCGGATGCTGCCGGACATTCACGTCAACCAGGCGATCATGAGTTGCGGCGGCATCACGGCTCGAGGGTTGTTCAACGGCAACCTGCTGTTGGTCGAGACGCAACGCGAGATGATGCGCTGCGCCGATGAGGTGGTCGTCGTCGCGGATCATACGAAGATTGGCCGGCCAGCGTTGTCCTTTCTCTGCGGACTGAGCGAGATCGACACGCTGGTCGTTGACGGGGGCATGTCGCCGGCGCAGCGCGAGTTGCTGGCGGGATCGGACCTGCGGGTGATCGTTGCGGGCGAGAATCAGGAGTTCCTGGAATGAGCGTCGCGACACTGGATCGCTCTGTGGTCAAGAACCTAGTGCGCGAGGCCCTCCGCGCTCAGTTGAGCAATGGGACCGCCCCGGCCAACGGCAAGGCCGGGCCGCGGCTTGTGGTCAACGTTTCGGCCCGGCACTGTCACGTCACGCAGGCCGATCTGGAGCGGCTCTACGGCAAGGGGCATCAGTTGACGCCGTACAAGGCGCTCTACCAGGATGGCTTCTTCGCGGCGGAAGAGACGGTCACGATCATCGGGCCACGCCATCGCATCATTCCGAACCTGCGCATCCTGGGGCCGTGCCGCGATCACAGCCAGGTCGAGCTGGCCTTCACCGATGCGGTGCTGCTGGGACTCGACGTGCCGGTTCGCAAGAGCGGCGATCATCGCGACAGTCCCGGCTGCTATCTGATGGGTCCCAACGGCATGATCGAACTGGCGCGCGGCGTGATCCGTCACGAGCGGCACGTTCACATGGGGCCGAACGATGCGGCTTTTTATGGAGTCAAGGACGGAGAGCGGCTCAACTTGCGGGTGAAATCGACCTGTTCGGTCCTGTTCGAGGATTTGCTGGTGCGTCTGGCGGCGGCGTCGAAGCTGGAGGTCCACATCGATACCGACGAGGGCAACGCCTGCGATCTGGCGCACGCGACCCATCTGGAATTGTTCAAGTAACCTTCTTCCCCCCTCGCCCCCGCTTCGGGGGCGAGGGGAGCAAGACACACTATTTGGGGGTCATGACAAGAGATGGCGAATAACCACATGGAGGCGCTTGGGCTGATCGAGACCAAGGGCCTCGTCGCGCTGGTGGAAGCGAGCGACGCGATGCTGAAGGCGGCCAACGTGACGCTGATCGGCTGGCAGAAGATCGGCAGCGGTCTCGTGACGGCCTACATCGTCGGCGACGTCGCCGCCGTCAAGGCGGCCATCGACGCCGGCTCGGCGGCGGCCAGCAGGGTCGGCGAGGTCGTCGGCGTGCAGGTCATTCCGCGTCCGCACGAGGACATCGGCATGATCCTGCCTTTGCTCGGCAAGAGCCAGGCGGCCCAGCCCGTGGGCGCGAAGTAACACACAGACAAAATCACAGGAGAGATACCATCATGGCAAGCAACGGCAACGGCGAGGCGCTGGGCCTGATCGAGACGAAGGGATTGATCGCGACCATCGCGGCGACGGACGCGATGTGCAAGGCGGCGAACGTGACTCTGGCCGGGCAGGTACAGATCGGCAATGCGTTCGTGACGACGTTCGTTCGCGGCGACGTCGGTTCGGTTCGCGCCGCAGTCGATGCGGGCGCGCAGGCGGCGAGCGCCAACGGCGAGTTGATCTCAGCGCACGTCATTCCGCGTCCGGAGAAGGACGTGGTGGCGACGTTCTTGAAGTAAGGGGTTCTGCCGCTTGCGGCTTAGCGGGGATGAAGACCGCTAAGCCGCAAGCGGTAAGAGGCAGACGTATACCGATGAAAGTGCTGGTCGCGAACCTGGGATCGACGAGTTTCAAGTATCGCCTGTTCGACATGGCGGACGAGAAACTGCTGGCGCGTGGCGGCGTCGAGCGGATCGGCTCGGCGCAGTCGAAGGGCTTCGTCGAGGCTGCGGGAGAGCGCGAGGACTTCAGCGGCGCGGTTGCGGATCACGCCGTCGCCGTGCGCTTGTGCCTGGGACAACTGAGCGATCCGAAGCGGGGCTGTCTTGCGGATGCGTCGGAACTGGCGGCCATCGGCTTCAAGGCAGTCCATGCCAAAGGCATCAGCGGCGTTCAACGCGTCGATGAGCGCGTGTTGAAGGCGATGGAAGAATACGCCGACGTCGCGCCGGCGCACAATCCGCCTTACATTACGGCGATGCGATTGCTGGCCAGGGAGCTGCCGCAGATCCCGCTGATCGCTGCCTTCGAGACGGGTTTCCATCAGACCATCGAGGCGGGCGAGCGCTACTACGCCGTGCCGCTGGAATGGGCCAGGGAGCATGGCATCCAGCGCTGGGGCTTTCATGGGGCGAGTCATCGCTTCATCGCGGGGCGGGCCGCGCAACTGCTCGGCAAGCCGGAGGCGAAAATCATCTCCTGTCACCTTGGTGGCAGCAGTTCGCTCTGTGCCATCGAGTCCGGGAAATCGAGAGCGAACAGCCTCGGCATGAGTCCGCAGACGGGTTTGCCGCACAACAACCGCGTCGGCGACTTCGATCCGTTCGCATTGCCGGTCATCATGAAGGCGACGGGCAAGACGCTCGAACAGGTGCTGGACGACCTGGCCAATCGCTCGGGATTGCTTGGGCTGAGCGGCAAGAGTAACGATCTGCGCGATATCGAGGAGATGGCGAACCAGGGCGACGAGCGCGCGAAGCTGGCCCTGGATGTTTTCGTCGCGGCCGTGCGGCACTACCTGGGAGCGTATCTGCTGTTGCTCAACGGCGCGGATGCGATTGTCTTTACGGGTGGAATCGGCGAGAACTCGGCCCTGATGCGGTCCAGTGTCTGCGCGAACCTCGACTGGTTCGGCATCGCTCTCGACCCGCGTATGAACGAGTCCGCAAAGGGAGAAATGACGATCCACACCGCGACAAGTCGCGTGCAGGTGTGGATCATGCCGACGAACGAGGAAATTGTCGTCGCCCGGCAGGCGAAGGCGTTGCTGGAAGGGAAAGCCTAATGTTCCTGGCCCGTGTCACTGGCAGCGTCGTGGCGACCAGCAAGGTGTCGTCCATGACCGGCCACAAGCTGCTGACCGTCGAGCCGCTGCGGGTCGATCCGCAAGAGCGCGACAAGCTGATTGGCACGGGACGCACGTTCGTTGTCGTCGATCCGGTCGGCGCAGGACAGGGAGAGATGGTCCTGATCGTCCAGGGTTCCAGCGCCCGGTTGACCCCGGAGACGGAGAAACTGCCCATCGACTGTGCCATCATCGGCATCGTCGATACGGTCAACGTGCTGGGCAAGACGATCTTCGATACACGAGAAAACACTGGTGGTTAGCCGCGACGCGAGTCTTCGAGCGGAG
>JBBRIK010000114.1:0-9126 GCA_038221045.1 Gemmatales bacterium | reverse complement strand
TCTTGCCGCTTGCGGCTTAGCGAATCGCCCGCTAACGCCCGCTAAGCCGCAAGCGGCAACCCGTTATTTCGCCGTCGGTCCTTGGCCGCGCGGGGCATCCGGCATCATCAATGGCACGACATACGCCTTGAGGTAACCGGCCTGATAGACGCTGAAGTGTCCGCCGCTGTGGCCGGTCCAACCCACGCTCTCTTCCCAGGGGTGCTGATGCAACCGGGCGTAGAGGCCGCTGTCCGTTCCCGTATTGTCCGGCACCCGGAAACCGACACGACCCGAGACGGGAGCGCGTGTGCCGTCGGAGGTGCCAAAGAGCGCCACGGCCACGCCGAGATAGCCGCGATCGAGCCGGCTGTGAAACACGTCCATTCCCTGACGGCAACAGCGCAAAGCGGGACGGACATCATAGTTCGTCGATACTGACGGCGCCAGCAGGATGATTCGTTCGATGCTGTCGGGCGGCAAGTATTCTGCCGCGGTCAGGGCAACCAGGCTGCCGGCGCTGTGGGCGATGATGCAGACCGGCAAGGCAGACTCGGGGGCCTGGCGCTGATAGCAGAGGATTTCATCGGCCAGCTTCTTGCCCTCCGTCCGGGCATGAGCGGAATCGAGATGATCGGCGAAGATCCGCCGATAGCCGTGCGACCACTCGAAGGTGTGGACGTGGACCGGCAGGTTCTCATTCGCGATGAACTCCTTCAGGGCCAATGACGAACCCTGGAAGTTCCCCGCTCCATCGACGGCGAACACAAGCGCGCGGGACTCAACTGTGCTGGCTGGACTCGACGCCGTCCGATGGGGCGCCGCGGAACAGCCCGCAAGGCTGGCGACCAGGATCAGCAGCAGACCGTGGCCTTTCATCCCGCCGCGTCCTCCGAGCGCGAACGAATCGTTCGCATCTCGATTGTACACCGCGGGACAAGGCCACGATGCTCGGGGGGCGATCGTGGAGGCGAAGAATCGCACTCCTTGCCGCCACGATCCGCAGCATCGGCGCAGTTTCGCGGCGAATCGAGAAAAGGATCACTCGGGATGCGCGTGTTTGGGACTTTTGCAGAGGAAGGTGAAGTGGCGCAGCATGTCGCGGACGGAGATGACGCCGACGACTTTACCGGCTGCGAGGACCGGGAGATGACGATAGCCGCCCGAGTCCATCTTGTGCAGAACGAAGGCGAGCGTGTCGGTTGTGGTGACGCCTTCGGGGTTGTGCGTCATGAATTCGCGGACGGATCGGCTGTCATCGACCTCGGGCTTGCCGACAACTTTCAGGAGCAGATCGCGTTCGCTGAGAATGCCGACAAGGCGGTCGTCAGGGCCGAGGACGAGGACTGCGCCGATGTTGCTGGTCAGCATGGTCGCGACGGCTTCGCGTAATGAAGCAGTTTCGCGGATGGTGATGGGCGCTTGCGGCTGAAGGACGCTGATGGGATCTTCCATCAGGCTGCGCTGAACGCGATCCTGCGCGATGGGTAGATCGAGGCACGCCAGATCCTGCGAGCAGTGCTCGCAGACCTCGGCGCCAGGCACGTTATCGTGATTGCAGGAGGGACAGATCATGGCGAATTACGAAGGACGAAGGACAAAAGAGAAAGTACGAAGGACAAAGTACGAAGGACGAAGAAGAAAATCGACTCTCTTCTCTTCGTTTGTCCCTTGTCCTTCGTACTTTTTTACTCGACGGTCCAGGTGTCGTCGCTGGCAAAGAGGTCTTCGAGTTTGCCGCGCCCCTTGGTCTTGATGACGTCGGCGATCTGAGTGTTGACCATGTCGTCGAACGTCGGCCGTTCGACGGCTCGCAGGACGCCGATCACCTCGGGGAACTCCGGGTGAACCATGCGGCTCAGCAGGTACGCCAGGCTCGGCTCCGCGGCCTTCTCGTCGTGAATCAGGAGATCGTCGATGGCAACGCCGTTGCCGACCTCGACCGCCTCGGGATTGAGGCCGTGCAGGCGAATGCCCTTGTTGCGGTCCTTGCCGTAGATCAGCGGTTTGCCATGCTCGAGATAGAGCGTGTTGTCGGCCTTGACGCTCTTGTCGGTGGCGTACTCGAAGACGGCGTCGTTGAAGATCTTGCAGTTCTGATAGACCTCGATGAAGGCCGACCCCTTGTGGGCGGCGGCGCGTTGCAGCGTCATCGACAGGTGATTGATATCGACGTCGAGCGTGCGGGCCACGAAGGTCGCTTCCGCGCCGATGGCGAGCGACAGCGGGCGCAGCGGATTGTCGATCGAGCCGAGGGGGCTGGATTTGGTCCGCGTGCCGATGCGCGACGTCGGCGAATACTGGCCCTTGGTCAGGCCATAGATTTCGTTGTTGAACAGGATGATCTTCAGATCGACGTTGCGGCGAATCGCATGGATAAGGTGATTGCCGCCGATCGACAGGCCGTCTCCGTCACCGGTAATGACCCAGACTTGCAGGTCGGGCCGGCTCACTTTCAGGCCCGTCGCGAAGGTCGGCGCCCGGCCATGAATGGTGTGGAAGCCATAGGTGTTCATGTAGTAGGGGAACCGGCTGGAGCAACCGATGCCGGAGATGAACACCATCTTCTCGCGGGCCACGCCCAGAGGCGCGAGCGCCTTTTTCATCTGCGCGAGAATGGAGTAGTCGCCGCAACCGGGACACCAGCGCACTTCTTGATCGCTGGCGAGGTCGGCGGGTTTCAGGGTGGTCAGGGGCGTCATGGTTGCCATCTTCGTAGTTCCTCAGTCGTCAGCACAGAATAATCGGTTGCTGGGCAAGTATCTGTCCGTCGAAGCAAAACTAAATCCAATACAGCCCCGATGCCGGAAACAGGCACTTCCGAACTCGGAACCGTATACCGTGAACGAGAAGCGGGTCATTCGGAAAGGAGACCGAACGAGTTCGGGTCTGAAAAATGACATCGTCCGTGTCAGCTTTCCGAATATCGATTCGCACGTTCGCTGTCCTGCGGCAACCCGCGAGTTGCCCGAACACACAAAACTCCCCCTGCCTGAGAGGATAAGGAGGCTCCTCCATTGAGCGGATCGAACTGATCAAATTGGCCAGGGTGACCCGGTTAGAGTTGTTCGGGTCCAGAAGGATGTCTTCACAGACAAGCAGCCTCCGGACCGTTGGACTCACAGGGCTGGGCATGATGCTTACTTGGCCTCGCTGGCGTCATCCACGAAATCCCCAATCAATGTTCCCTCTATTGTCATCGTCGCGGTTCCCTTGCGGTCGGCAAGGGTCCGACCGATCGCCTCTTCAATCTCGCTGACGAGGAACGGCTTGCCTTGGACCTTGTTCAGTCCCTGGGCATCGACGAGGAACTCGCCGCGCAGAAGCAGACGCAGTTGACCGCAGTTCAATTCAGGCACCAGTACCTTCTTGAAACTCCGCAGGACCTGCGCCGTGTTCTTCGGGAATGGATTAAGATAGCGGAAGTGAGCCAGGCTCACCTTCAATCCCTTGCGCTGCGCACGCTCGACGGCAGTCTTGATCGAGCCATAGGTGCCGCCCCAGCCGACGACGAGCAGGTCGCCCTCGGCGTCGCCCTCGATCTCCAGGGGCGGAATCTCGTTGGCGATGTTGGCGATCTTCTGCGCCCGCGTTCGCACCATGTGTTCGTGGTTCACGGGATCGTAGGAGATTTTGCCGGTCACGTCCTCCTTTTCGATGCCGCCGATGCGATGTTCCAGGCCCGGCGTTCCCGGCAATGCCCACTGGCGCACCAGCCGGCTGTCACGCTTGTAGGGCAGAAATTCAGCAGGGCCAGTCCCGTTGCTGTTGGGCATCGTGGGATGGACGACCTTGAACTTCGGCAGATCCGCAGCAGTGGGGATCAGCCACGGTTCGGCCCCGTTGGCGATGTAGCCGTCGCTCAGCAGGAAGACCGGCGTCATGAAGGTGACGGCGATCCGGCACGCCTCGAATACCATGTCGAAGCAGTCGGCCGGCGACCGGGGCGCGAGGATGGCGGCGGGGCATTCGCCATTGCGGCCGAACATCGCCTGCAACAGGTCCGCCTGCTCCGTCTTCGTCGGCAAGCCCGTGCTGGGGCCGCCGCGCTGAACGTCGATGATGACCGCCGGCAATTCCGTCATGACGCCCAGGCCGATCGCCTCCGACTTCAGACAGATGCCCGGCCCCGAGGTCGCTGTCACGCCCAGCCCGCCGCCGAACGACGCGCCGAGGGCCATGCCCATGGCCGCGATCTCGTCCTCCGCCTGCACGGTGCGAACGCCGAAGCGTTTCATCTCCGCCAGTTGATGGAGAATGTCCGAAGCCGGCGTGATGGGATAGCTGCAATAGACGAGCGGGACCTGCGACACCTCCGCGGCGGCCACCAGGCCGAGCGCCACGGCCTCGTTGCCGGTGATCTTGCGATACCGGCCGGGCTTGATGTGCGCCTTGGCGACGCGGTAGTGAACCGGCATCGTCTCGGTCGTCTCGCCGAAATTGTAGCCGGACTTGAGGGCGCGAGCGTTCGCTTCGAGATAGGCGACGTTCTTGTGGAACTTCTCGTGGATCCACTTCAGCGTCGGCTCCAGCGAGCGCTCGTAGAGCCAGTAGATCAGACCCAGCGCGAAGAAGTTCTTGCAGCGGTCGGCCTCGCGCGGCGACAGTTTGAACTCGGCGACGGCCTCGCGATTGAGGGTCGAGACCGGAACAGCGAAGACGCGGTATTTCTTCAGCGAGCCGTCTTCGAGCGGATTGACGGTGTAGCCGGCCTTCTTGAGGTCCGACGTTGAGAAGTTGTCCTTGTTGACGATGAGGATGCCGCCGTCCTCGAGGTCCTTGATGTTGGTCTTCAGGGCCGCCGGGTTCATGGCGATGAGGGCGTTGAGCCGATCGCCAGGCGTGTGAATATCGACGGAGGAGAAGTGAATCTGGAAGCCGGAGACGCCGGCGAGGGTGCCGGTGGGAGCGCGAATCTCGGCGGGGAAGTCGGGCAGCGTGCTGATGTCGTTGCCGAGGATGGCCGAGGTGTTGGTGAATTGCGTACCGGCCAGTTGCATGCCGTCGCCGGAGTCGCCGGCGAGGCGAATCGTGGCGGACTCCAACTCTTCGAGGCGGACCTCACGTTGGCCCGCGGAGTTGGCCGTGGCTGTCGAAGACGTCATGAGAGAACCTCATCCCTATCAGAAAAGACAAAGGAGGAAGGACCAAGGACAGAACAAGAATAATGAGCGAAGGTCAACGGCTTGAGTTTGGGTTCTTGTGCTGTCCGTCGTCCTTCCTCTTTGTCGTTTGGTTCTTGTATTACGCCCCTTCGGCGGACTGGGGCACCACACTGGGGTCAGGCGGTAAGTTATAGACCGTCGCGGGAAAGTGTTCGACCAGATAGCGAACGATGCGCTTGACCGACAGGACGCCGACGGGTTGGCCCAACTCGTCGATCACGGGCAGATGCCGGTAGCCGCCTTGCTCCATGCGTTCCAGCGCGACGGAGACGGATTCCTTTGGCTGAACCGTGACCGGAGCGGGCGTCATGCACGAGGCCAGACGTGTCGAGAGCGGCAGGCCCATCGCCAGGACGCGGCGAAGCAGGTCGCGCTCGGTAAAGATGCCGACGACCTTCGTCCCTTCACAGACCAGGACGCAGCCGACGCGATGCTGTTGCATGAGGGCCACGGCATCGCTCACCGTCTGGGCCGGAGCGAGGATGCGGGCCTCGGTGGGCTGCAGGCGTGAGATACTATCGGTTTTGAGGTTGCGGGCCAGTTCCATCAGAAGGCTTTGCCTCTCGCAGTCCGCCAGTCCCTCGGACGTGAGGGAGCCGGAAACCGGGATGGTCGAACATCGGAAAATCAGCCGGTCGCCAGCCGGGACCCGCGAGCAAGGATAACACGTTTGAGAGGGCGAGGGCGGTAAAGCTGTCCGGTCTGTTCTGTTTGTGCTGGCGGGTGTCCCGGAGTGAAGCGTCTGGCTGGTTTTCTCCCTACGTTCATCATAGCGAACAAAACTGATAAAAAAAGAGTCGCCGACCCCTTCCCGAATGAGACCTCCGATGGACGCGAATCTCTCCAACCGTGTGGCGCTGGTCACGGGCGCCTCCGGCGGCATCGGCAGCGAGATCGTTCGCGCCCTGGTCCGCGAGGGCGCTCGCGTCGTCGCCCACTTTTCCGAGCACGCCGACCGAGCCGAACGTCTGACTCATGAGTTGGGCGCCTCGTGTGTCCCTCTCGGCGCCGACCTGACCCTCGAAGCAGAGGTGGAGCGTCTGTATGCCGAGATCGAGGCCGGTCTGGGGCCTGCGGAGATCCTCATCGCCGCTGCCGGCCACTGGCCCGAGAACGATGCGCCTCTCACGCGCATGACGCTCCGGCAGTGGAACGAGACGCTGGCGGTCAATTTGACGTCGGCCTTTCTTTGCTGTCGCGAATTTCTGCGCGGCGTCGAGCGCCACAAGATCGCCGACCCGGCCATCGTCCTGATCGGCTCGACGGCCGGCATCTTCGGTGAGGCCGGTCATGCCGATTATGCCGCCGCCAAGGCGGGGCTGCTTTATGGATTCGCGCGCTCCCTGAAGAACGAGATATGCCAGGTGGCCCCACGCGGCCGGGTCAACGTCGTCGCCCCCGGCTGGACGCTGACCCCGGTGACGGATCGGCAATTCATCGACAAGGACAAGGTGCGGCGCGTGCTGCAAACGATTCCGCTGAAGAAGATAGGCCGGGCGCACGACGTGGCGATGACGGCAGTCTATCTGGCGTCGAGTCATCTCTCGGGCCACGTCAGCGGCCAGATCGTGAGCGTGTCGGGCGGCATGGAGGGTCGCGTGCTGTACGCGGCGGACGAGGTCGATCCACAGTAGGGGTGATGATACTTGGAGTGTAATCCGGAGGAGAATGGAAATGATTCCCACGCCTTTGTCCGTCGGTCTCTACCTGTGTGAGCAGGCAGTTATTGATCGGAGTTCGGAGAACCCTTCGCTCATCAACATCTTCAGCAAACTACCCGTCAGGACGATTCCGTCCGAACGAAAGAACCTTGTCGTCTTCGCAACCTTGACCGACAGCGAGGGAAGTGGGACGATGAGGTTGAGGTGCTTTCATCAAGAATCCAAACGGCTCGTTTATGACCGCCCGTTCTCGGTGCGTCTCCCTGACCGTCTCGTTCAGCATGAAATACTCGAAGCGATCCTCAAAGCCAAGGTCGAGAAAGTGGATTTCTCGAAAGTGGCAGCCGACGAGATTGGGATGGAAGCCAGGGCTTCGACCCGAGAAGACCCGATCAAGGATGAGAAACTGCGCAAGCGTGTTGACGAAGTTCTGGGAAAGGATGGCTACCTCGCCTCCTTCGGGACGAAGGAGTCACCGGTAGTGCGCGTTCTGTTGATGCGCCCGCGCGACGGCAAACCGGCTGTCGTGGGAGGGTCATTTTCAGTCGCATTCCTCATCAGCAACAAGCTCTCGGATAGTGCTCGTGCCATTGTCGAAAAGGCGGAGCAGATCGAACTGCTCTCGCTCGATCCAGCCTTTCTGAAGGAGCTGCCGAAGAACGCCTTTGGTCGCTGGCGCGTCCTTGGGCAAACGGTGGTCAAGGATGCGGAACTTCGGAAGAAGATCCTCGCTGGCTTGGACAAGGGAGCAGAGGAGAGCAACGGGGAAGTGGCATTGTGTTTCAATCCTCGTCATGGACTTCGTGCGACTCACGCAGGCAAAACGGTCGAGCTTTCGATCTGCTTTGAGTGTTTCCAGGTCCAGGTCTATGTCGGGGATAAGAGGGAGGGGTATTTGACGAGTGGATCGCCGGAAAAACTCCTCGACAAGATCCTGACGGATGCGAAGGTTCCTCTGGCGGAGAAATCTCGAAAGAGACTGCGGTGAAGGAGCAACAGCCCGCGAGCCTCTGGCGAGCGTATCTTCGAGAACGCGCTTGCCGGAGGCTCGCGGTCTTTTCATGCCTGGGTGTTTCACGGCATAGCGTCCTATTGGTGGATTTGAGGGAAAAGCGCGGCGTCTTGTCTTCTATGCAATGCAAGCGGTGCGCGGCGAGCTATGATGCACGTCGGAGCAGAATTCGTTAATCGCCTGTACGCCACACCCCCCCTTCTGTCCAAAATGCGTCCGCAGTGCGCGCTGACCTGCTTCCTTTGCCGCTCGGGGTGAGCCTCCCCCCGATGGCTGCCAACATCGAAGCCGCACTCGGTTGTCAACCAGTCTTCCCTCAAGGAGAGGGGGGTGGTACAAGTGGCAGCCCGAGCAAGGAGGCGTACCATGTGCGCGAGATTGTCCTGCATTATCGTGGCACTGTTACCCATCGATGCTGGCATTGCGGTGGCGCAAAACGCGGAAGCGAAGATAGCGATTTCTCCCGGATCACGATGGGCGTTGGTAAAAGGGAGTAAAGGCTCAACCGAGATCGAGATTGCATCTCTCGGGTTTCGCAGCGGCAATCGGTTTGTCTTGTCCTGGTTGGATGCCCCTGACTGGGTGCCGGTCATGCCGTTAGCGGATGCGCCAGGCGGCGATCGGTTGGTCCTGGGCTGGCTGGACGCCCAACAGCAGAGGGAGAAGACAGCCAGAGTATGGGGCCTCCTCTGGAGTTCGTATGAACTCGACCTGCAAACGAAGTTGCCTTCCTTCTCTGCCGAGGGCTCCTTCACAGGCAAGCGATATGAAGGCAGATGCCGCATGGTCGGCGGCCATCTGGAAGTGAGGATGAAGGAATTCGAGAGACTGCCAATTTTCGGTTGTGTCTGGGCAGTCTTGCCGTCGGAAAAGCCGCTTTTCGCAGGGATTCTGGCGGACCGCCAGGCTTTTTCCTGGTCCTGGCAAGGCCCGACGGCCGTGGACGAACGGAAAACCCCCGATGGGGACGCCAAATCCACTCGAAAGGCGGCAAGACTGCCCAGACACGACCCAATTTTCCGAAGCTGGTACGAAACCGCTGACGAGGTCTCCCTGATCTTCAAGGCGGTACAGCCGGAGCAGAGCTTCGAGCAACGGCTTTTCCGCTTCCTGGAGCAAGACCTCCTGCTGCTGTTCGAGCAAGTGCGTCAGTTGTTCCTGCTCAGCCTCGGGTAATTGACCGTCACGCAGGGGAGTACTTCCGCGTCGGATAGTTCTTCCACCGAGAGCGCCCCCCCTCGGCTCACCCACTCCACCAGGACCTCCTCGAAAGGTCGCCGCGTTCGCGCCGCCACGGCGTGGGCGCGCT